>CALKAN010000086.1 GCA_937983035.1 uncultured Paenibacillaceae bacterium
AATGATACGGCATACGGGATCAAGCGTTGGGGCAGGAGAAGAAACATGAACTTTTACGGCCAAAGAAGCCGTCGTCGGCTTGGCAGCCAGCGGCGCCACCCCATATGTGATCGGCGCCATGCGAAAGGCGAAGGAAATCGGAGCAGTCACTGCAAGCATTTCTTGCAATGTGAACACTCCTTTAAGCCAAGCGGTGGATTATCCGATCGAATTGGACACTGGTCCGGAAGTTCTCACCGGTTCCACCCGTTTGAAAGCGGGAACAGCGCAAAAGATGGTGTTGAATATGATTTCGACCGCGCTCATGGTTCGGCTGGGCAAAGTGTATGAGAATTTAATGGTCGATGTACAAGCGAGCAATACGAAATTGAAAAAGAGAGTCGAACGGATCATTTCAGCGGCAACAGGCGTGAGCATTGACCGGGCCAGCCGGCGGCAATGCCAAGCTGGCCATCGTCATGGAGTTGACAAGTTTGCCTAAAGAAGAGGCCGCGGCACTGCTGGAACAATCCGGCGGGTTTGTGCGCAAGGCATTGCAGCGACGCTCCCGCTGAGATCGGCAGCTGCGCGTCCATAACCATCATGCTGTCCCTGAATATCGGCATCGATGAAGACAAGACTTGATGGTCATGAAGCATGAAGGCGGACCGATTTAATGGTCCGCCTGTTCCCAGTCTTCCCAGCGGCCGCTTCCGTTGCAGCTGAAGCATTTATAGTCATCATACGCGCCGAGATACATAAATTCATTCAGGATCATCGGGTTGAATCCTCTGCCGCTGCAAGCAGGACATGCTCCGCGCTCCCGCCATTTTTCCAATCTTTTTTGTTCATCGTCTTCTTTCCAAGAGAACCATTTGTTTAAGAAATTCAATGGAATCCCTCCAATTGTCCGCTCTTTGCTCATGCATTATTTTGTAACTCCTGCTTCAGTGATCGTCACGTTGACATGAACGGCAATATTGCTCATGCGGTATTGTTCTTCCCATTTTTTCGCATTCCAATTCCGATAGCGGCTTTTTGCTTTCTCTCCAATTCCAAGCGGATCGATGCCCGCCTCTTGAAATTGTTCGATGAGCTTCTCCGCTTCGATTTGAATCATCTGTTCTAATTGTTCTTTGATATTTGGTTTGATTTGTTCTGTTTTCTCTGTTCCGGAATATTCTCTGACATGCCCTTCCATCGACAAATAAATCGTAATCTTCGGCGTTTCCCCTTGCATCTGAACATGAATGCTGCGCTTGGAGTTTAACTTATTGATTGAAGCATATGTTTTTTTATCGCCTGACGACGATACGGGCAAGGCAAAAGTATCTTGCTTTGTCGAATTTTCCAGCAGCATTTTAAAGATGGACATCTCGTTTCCGAGCGGGATATGCCCGACCATGCGATCGCCTTTGAATAAAGCTGTGCCGATAATGGCCGCTTTGTTCTCTTTCAATTGAATGAGCGGAAGGACGGGATCCAGTCCGTCGGCATAATAGGCGTATAGAAAACGATGAAGGTTCGTATCCGGAAGCCCGATCGTTTCGACGGCATGTTCGAGCATGCTCGACAAGTAACTGCCGTTATCATTCTGTCCCAGTTTTTTTTTCTAACAATGCTTGCGTCTCTCCTTGTACGATGGCAACATAGATCTGCGCACCGACATAAGGATCTCTGGACAGAGAATCAATGAGCGAATTAACGCCTTGTTCAGCCAGTTCACTGCTGATCAGCACCACTTCAATTTTGCCAACGACAAATGGCTGCGACGATTCGGCGTTGATGAACTTTGGCGTGCTTTTGAGAATCGGCACAATGGCCGTGTACGTTTCTGTTTGCACTTCTTTGCTCGGGAGATAGAGCGGAACGGCCGTTGTAATTTTCAGTTGACCGTCGTCTGCAGCGTCATATCCGAGGGCGCTGACCATTTGAATTTCATCGACGATCATCGGGTCGACGCAGCCAGATGAGATAGAGCAAAGCGCAAGCAGCAACATCAGCGAGCTCATGACGTTTTTTCTCATGATTTCTTTCTCCTTAACAGAAATAAAGACAAAATGAAGAGCAAGGGAACATAAAGACTATTTAAATACAATCCCATTTGATCAAGCATGCTGCTTAACGCATCGATTTGCTCTTTGCCATTAATATAGGAGCTGAGAATCAAAGATATGATGAGGATGCCAATGAGCGCATGCCGCTGGTTCAAAGAAAACAGCTGCCTGATCCCGCGGGACGCCGCCCAAAATGATAGGCAAAGATTGGTCAAAACAATGAGGGTCCAAGTCGAAATGCCGATATATTCAAATCGTTCCACGAAAGGCATTGTCACAATTTTCCACATTTCCAGCGTTGGCCACACCGTATGTTCCATGCGGTTTACGCCAAAGAAAGCAATCGCGGTGATCATCAAGATCAAGTAGACGAAGGTGGATGCAGCAATGCCTCCGTGCGCCCATTTTTGCGACGATTTCGCATTTTGAATATAAGGGTAAAACATAAAGATGACGGTAAAACCAATATATCCGCCCAGCATCGTTGTTGCGGCTTGCAGCATTTCCGCCGAACCATTTTCCAAACATGTCATGGTGAACAGCAATAAGATCGCCGTG
>CALKAN010000087.1 GCA_937983035.1 uncultured Paenibacillaceae bacterium
AAATTCTAAGAAAATGTGAGAAAGAGCGAGAAAATATTAATTTATAGTGGGAGGTTTTTGCTCGTTAGATTCATTTGAACTCGGGAAAGCAGAGACAGGCAACATGCAAATGTATTATGATGTGGTCGTATACGGCGGAACGTCTGCCGGCGCGGCGGCGGCCGTGCAGGCGGCCAGAATGGGCAAAAAGGTTGTGCTGATCGAGCCGGGAGAAAGGCTGGGGGGCATGATGAGCTCCGGTCTTACCGCTTCAGACGTTGCGAATTATTTGGTCATCGGCGGAATCGCGAAACAATTTTTTCAGCGGGTATACCAATACTACCAATCTCAAGCAGCTTGGGTGCGCGAAACGCAGGAAACGTACATGGATCGCGTGAAGAAGCGCGTGTGGGGCGGCGGAGATGAGCTTTTGCAAATGAGATGGGTGTTTGAGCCGCATGTTGCTGAACATATTTTTAAGCAAATGGTCGATGAAGCAGGCGTCATTGTCATGTTTCGGGAACAGCTTGACCTGAACTACGGCGTCATTAAGATCGGGAATCGGATTCATTCGATTCGCATGGAAAGCGGGGTGGCGTTTGCGGCCAGCGTATTTATAGACGCCACATATGAAGGCGATTTAATGGCAGCTGCCGGGGTAAGTTACACGATCGGACGCGAAGCAAACCGCCAATATGGGGAAACGCTGAACGGCATCCGTCGTCGTTCGCTGGGAACGGCTGTCGACCCGTATGTTCGCATCGGCGATGCTTCCAGCGGTCTTCTTCCCGGGATTGAGAAAGTTAAGAAAGGAAAAAACGGGGACGGAGATCATCGCTTGCAAGCGTATACATTCCGATTGACGTTGACGGATCAAAAAGACAACCAGATCCCCATTGAAAAGCCTGAACATTACAATCCGCTTCTGTATGAATTGCTGGCGAGACGATATTTGCATCCAAAAAAACGTTCGTTCATGCCGGATCAGTTGATCACGTTTACCCCTATGCCGAATGGCAAAACAGATACGAACGGCATCGATTTTGTCGGCGCGAGCAATCATTGGCCGGAAGGAAATTATGAAGCCCGGGAGCATTTGTGGCATTTGCATCGCAATTATGTGCAAGGGCTGCTATGGTTTCTCGGCAATGATCCGCGCGTGCCGGAGCAAGCTCGGATGGAGATGAATCGGTGGGGATTGGCTGCGGATGAATATGAAAATAACGGAAACTGGCCGCCTCAATTGTACGTGAGGGAAGCGCGCAGAATGATCAGCGACACGGTGATGAATGAGCATCATATCCGAGGGAATATGACCGTGCAAGACTCAGTCGGCATGGGTTCATACGCGATCGATTGCCATGCCGTGACTTATTATGCAGGCGATGACGACTTCGTCGGCGTCGACGGGGAGCTGATGACGAGCGTGAAGCCGTATCCCATCAGCTTGCGATCGATCATTCCGAAAGAAAGCGAATGCAACAATCTTGTCGTTCCGACCGCGCTGTCTTCCACGCATGTCGCTTTTTCATCGATCCGGATGGAGCCGACATTTATGATTTTAGCGCAAGCGGCCGGCACGATCGCTGCCTTGGCTTCTGATGAGCAAATGCCGGTGCAGCATCTTCCGTATTCGAAAGTGAGGTCCCGGCTTGTTCAAGACGGTCAAGTGCTGGAGTTTGATCTGTCTTCATGGAATGATTTTTACGCAAGATATTTGTTCGACCAGCATGTGATTGATTCGCTTGAACATTGGCATTATTCGAATGATCAACCGCTCAGCACGGCTTATTTCAAATCATTTATCATCCGCGCAGCAAACAAATTCCGCCCGGCGTCAGACGTGCTCGAAGCATTGCGCACGCTGCACGATGAAGGAATTCAGCCATCCCGGAAAGAGCACTGGCTGCAAGTGTTGATGCATGAAGATGAAATTCCGAGGGTTGCAGCGAATCAATTGATGCGGGACATTGCCAGGCGGTTGGCAAATTTCGAAAAATACAGCCTGATCCAATTATGAAATAAGCATCACCCTTCATGATGCCGGCTGTTCGGAAATCGGTTATCGGAAGAACGAAAGAATTTATCTTGGGCAAGACCTGAATAGGTTTATTAGCGGTCACAAAAGGCGGAAGCATCCATGCATCGTGCTGCAACCGCTTATGATCTAGATAATGTCTGTTGAAAAGCGGACAGCAGCGGATGGACTCATGAGAATCAACGCGCAAAAACGGCACCGTAAATGTTGCAGTCTCAAATTCGCATGGATGCTTCTTTATTTGTTTGAACCGAGCGGCGCATTCAATGTGTTCAATAATTTAATCAAATGATTTGATCATCGACTTGCTGCAGGCAGAAATAGAATAAATCGGCAGAGGACATAATAAAAAAATGAATGGGGTACATCGCATTCGTAAAAAAAGGAGGTTTTTTTGTGCATAGAGAGATGCATGCAGACATTGCCATTATCGGAGGGAGCTTCGGCGGGTGTGCCGCCGCGCTGGCGGCTGCCAGAATGGGGAAAACGGTAGTAATGACGGAAGAAACGAGCTGGATCGGCGGGCAAGTGACGAGTCAAGCGGTGCCTCCGGATGAACATCGATGGATTGAGAAATTTGGCTGCACCCAAACGTACAGGCAGTTTCGAAACGGTGTTCGCGATTACTATCGCAGAAATTTTCCGTTAACGCCTGCTGCACGCAGCAATCCCTATTTGAACCCTGGGAACGGCTCAGTCAGCCGAATTTGCCATGAACCGCGCGCTGCGCTGGCTGTATTGCACGAAATGCTTGCCCCGTATGTACATAGCGGAAAAGTTTTGCTGCTCATGGAGCGCAGGCCGGTCCAGGCAGAGACAGATGGAGATGTCGTCAAAAGCGTGACGGTGGAACATGTCAATACGGGAGAAAAGACGACGATCACGGCACCTTATTTTTTGGATGCGACAGAATTGGGAGATTTGCTTCCTTTGACGAATACGGAATATGTCACCGGCTCCGAATCTCAGGCAGAAACAGGGGAACCGCATGCATTGATCGGAGAGGCGCAGCCGATGGACATGCAGGCGATTACGCATTGTTTTGCCATTGAATATCGCGAAGGCGAGGATCATACGATTGAACGGCCAAAAGATTATGAGAAATGGGTGAATTACAAGCCGGATTTCTGGCCGGGCAAACTGCTCAGCTGGACAGGCGTTCATCCTTGGACGTTGGAGCCGCGGGAATTTGGACTGTTTGAAGGCGTGTCTTTGTGGCGATACAGACGCATCATCGATAAAAACAACTTTGCTTCCGGCACTTTTGACAGTGATATTTCATTGATCAATTGGCAGCAAAATGATTATTGGCTTGGCCCGATTATTGATGTGAGCGAAGAAGAAAGGCAGAAGCATTTGGAAGGGGCGAAACAGCTTAGTTTGTCGCTGCTTTACTGGATGCAAACGGAAGCGCCGCGTCCGGATGGGAAGCAGGGGTATCCCGGCTTGAAGCTGCGTCCTGACGTGACCGGCACGGATGACGGTTTGGCGATGTATCCGTACATTCGGGAGTCGAGGCGAATTAAAGCCGAGTTTACCGTGCTGGAGCAGCATGTGAGCGGTGAAGACGGAAACCGCAAAACTGCCGATCATTTCTTTGACTCGGTTGGGATCGGATGTTACCGCATCGATCTGCATCCGAGCACAGGCAACCGGAATTATATTGACATTTCCAGCTTGCCTTTCCAAATTCCGCTCGGAAGCCTCATCCCGATTCGCATGACGAATTTGCTCCCTGCTTGCAAAAATATTGGGACGACCCATATTACGAACGGGTGTTACCGCCTGCACCCTGTGGAATGGAACATCGGGGAAGCTGCCGGTTTTTTGGCTGCTTACTGCTTGAATAAGCAATATAAGCCGAGCGAAGTGCGCAATGATCCGGACAAATTGCAAGATTTTCAGCGTCTGCTGATGGATGCGGGAATTGAGCTTAACTGGCCGGAAGTTCATGCGGTATAAAGGGAAAGACGCATAGAAAGACGGTCATTGTCATCCGGCAGTTGATGAATGCAAAAAGAAGCCGCGGGAAGAAATGAAGTGACCCACTTATTTGAGACATAGAAAAAACACCTATGCTGCCTGTTTCCT
>CALKAN010000088.1 GCA_937983035.1 uncultured Paenibacillaceae bacterium
GAAAAAGCCCAAAAAAATGAACTTAGGTTCAAAATAAATGAAGAAAAGTTTAAAAAGCAGCCGCAAGATTAAGTTTTGGAGGTGTATGAGGCCCCGGGAAAACATCTGCCTGAACTTTGCGGGCGGTCATTCGGAAACTTTGAATGACCCGCTGAATCGGCGAGCAGTGTTAGATTCCGCAACGAAAGTTCAATAATATTCTCAATTAGTGAATCGATTCATGGATTACGTCATAATAGTCCCAACTATCGTATTTGAATTTAATGATTTCATATTGAGTGCCTGACAATTCGTATAATTGCTGACCAAGCTGTATTTTGTTTTCTGAAACTAATACTGTCAAATCTTCTTCATCCGGTGAAAATGCAAGAGATTGTTTATCATCAGCAGTTTCAAATGACTTTACAAAAGTGATTCGGTAAATCCATTCTTCCATCTGAGCATTGCTCTCTTCCATGGCAAAACTATTGAAGTTTGATATCAAGTTCAGCACATCTTCCTGTCGATGAATGATCTTGTATTCGATCTTATCATTTGTTTTATATTCAAATATGGCACCATAATAAACATTTTTTTCGATCCGCTCGTTGTTATTGCCTGAACTCGTACAGCCTGCAAATATTAACATCGCAATAACCAGTGACAATATAGTTGCCTTTTTCATCAAATGTTCCCCCCGGTGAAGTAACAATCGTGTTCTATTTTACCTCTAAATGGCCAAAATTTCACGAAAACAGCTTGACGTTCTTTCAAAGTCAATCCCGACCGATGCACACCAACTGGCAAATAATCCAAGTTGGGCAGTGACAGGCAGGGCCGGAAGAAATACCGGCAGGGATAATAAGGCTAATAACAGATATGACAAATTAATGCTGGAATCAATCTGGCTTGATTGCGGTTTGGCGGCTTCCGCACGATCTCTTAAGAACGGCAACGATTTTTGCATCGAATCGACCAAACACTGCCAATTTTCTGTTAAAATGAGGAAGTAGAAGAAGCGTATTCATTCCTTAATCATCGTAAAACGCCCATGCATCAAATTCAATCTGACAAGCAGTCGGCATTCTGTATGGGAGTTGGGAGGATAAAGGAGCGCAGCAGGGAGGACGCAGAATATTGTGTACGGCAAGACATACAGAGCATTTGCCAATGCTGCATACAGAGAAGTTGAGGTTATGTCAGGTTATGCATTGGCGGCGTCCGGATTGAATATGCTTCAGCAGGATCTGAAAAATGAATATTCGGGAGGGATCGAACATGAGGAAATTAAATTGGGGCGTGCTTGGCACTGGCAGAATTGTGGAAAAAGGCGGAACCGCAATCACACGCGCGGAGAACAGTCGGTGGATCGGCATTGCTGGGAGAAATGCTGAAAACAGCAAAAAAGCAGCGGAAAAGTACGGTCTGTCCAAAGTTTACGAGAGCTATGACCAGCTGTTGGCAGATCCGGAGATTGATGCGGTATACATTGCGTTGTTAAATCATCTTCATCACGAGTGGACAATCAAAGCGATTCGAGCCGGCAAGCATGTGCTGCTGGAAAAACCGTTTGCGCTGAATGCGCAGGAAGCGGAGGGGATTCATGAAGAAGCGCAAAAGCACAATATTCAAGTGATGGAAGCACACGTATGGCATTATTATCCGGGTTATGAATGGGCAAGAACGAAAATTAAAGAAGGAAAAATCGGCGAAGTCGGCATTTTCCGCAGTTCCTTCCATTTCCATTTGGCAGAAGGAAGCACGCGCTGGGTTCGCGAATGGGGAGGCGGCTGCTTGTATGACATCGGATGTTATCCTGTCGTATGGAGCCGGTATTTTATTGGAGAA
The DNA here is from genome assembly GCA_937983035.1 of uncultured Paenibacillaceae bacterium. Classification (GTDB taxonomy): domain Bacteria; phylum Bacillota; class Bacilli; order Paenibacillales; family CALAME01; genus CALKAN01. The sequence goes on from CALKAN010000088.1 coordinate 1,828, forward strand.
GAGCCTATAGCCGCAGAATGTTCGCTTGCAATGCATGAGGAATACGGGGTTGACCGCCGTTTCAGCGGAACGTTGTATTATCCCGGGAACAAAACGGCGCAGTTGAGCGCGGCTTTCGATCTGACAGGCGGAACATCGTTTGAGATCGTTGGAAGCGCCGGCACGATGAGATTTTACAATAAGGTGACGCCGGACCGCATGGAAAATATTATCGAGCTGAACAGTGACAAGGACGGAAGTGAAACGAAAACGTGGGTGACGGATCGCATTGAACCATTTAAAGAACAAGTGGAAGCGTTTGCCGAAGCTGTGCTGGAAGGCAAACCGACGCCGCGGGGATCGGAAGAAGGGGTCATTCACATGCGAATACTTGATGCGTTGTTTGAGGCTGATCGACTGGGCCGGAGGGTGGAATTAAAATTGAAATAAGGATCGGCGTTGCAAAACTGCAGGAAAAGTGACAAACAATCGTTTTGCGCATGGACGGCAACGTTCCTTAAATGCACGGTTCATATTGCGGATTTTGCGGAAGTTTCAATTTTTTAGTTTGAACTGGAACATGCTGGGACCGGTAATTTATGCTAAAATACGGACAGGTTGAATGAATAGGATTTTATAAAATCACTTTAGACAGGGAGGGTTTGCAAATGAAACATATAGCGGATGCAACGCAGCTGCACAATGGAGTGCGCATGCCTTGGCTGGGGCTGGGCGTGTGGAGAGTAGAAGATGGAAATGAAGTGGAAAACGCGGTTCGAACGGCATTGGAAGTCGGTTACCGCAGCATCGATACGGCCAAAGTGTACGGGAATGAAGCCGGGGTGGGCAAAGCGTTGAAAGAAAGCGGCGTGCCGCGTGAAGAAGTGTTTATTACGACGAAAGTGTGGAATGACGATCAAGGGTATGAATCCACTTTGGAAGCATTCGAAGGAAGCCGTCAACGCCTCGGCGTGGATGTGATTGATTTGTATCTGATTCATTGGCCGGTGAAAGGAAAATATATCGATACGTGGCGGGCGATGGAAAAGCTGTACAAAGAAGGCAAGGTGCGGGCGATCGGCGTGAGCAATTTTCATCAACATCATTTGGACAATCTGCTGGCTGAATGTGAAATTGTTCCGATGGTAAATCAAGTCGAGATGCATCCATATTTGAATCAAGAGCCGCTGCATAACTATTGCCGGGAGAAGGGAATCCAACTGGAAGCATGGAGCCCATTGATGCAAGGCAAGTTCAAGGAGGAGCCGTTGTTTAGCGAATTGGCAGAGAAGTACGGCAAAACAGAAGCGCAAATTATTTTGCGTTGGGACTTGCAGCGGGAAATCGTGACGATTCCGAAATCGGTCACTCCTTCCCGAATCGCTGAAAATGCGGACATTTTCGATTTTGAATTGACCGCAGAAGATATGGATCGCATTATGGCTCTTCATCGAGGGCAGCGGTTTGGCCGCAATCCGGAAGAATTGGATAAAGAATAAAATCCGGATAAGGAAATGGAACAAATTCATCAGAACTTGAAGTGGAAAGGATCGTAACTAACATGGAATTTAAGATGAAAGAACATAGTTTTCAGGCGGAGTTTGAATACGGCACGATCGATATTTCGGGAGATGCGCAATACGGGTTTCGTCCTTATCAGCTGCTGGTCTCCTCTGTTGCTGTGTGCAGCGGTGGAGTGATGCGCAAGATCCTGGACAAGATGCGCATTCCATATGAAGACATTCGCATTAAAGCAGATGTGACGCGTAATCCAGATGAAGCGGACCGCATCGAACGGATCGCTCTTCATTTCGAGTTGAAAGGCATCGATATCGCCGATGAAAGAATGGAGAAAGTAATGGCGCTCACCCGCAAAAATTGCGCCATGTATCAATCCGTGAAAGACAGCATTGACATCCAAGAAACGTTCACGATCATCAAGTGATGTCCAGTCTTTTTAAAGCAAATGAAGTTTATTTTTGCAGCCAAATTCAACGGCCGGAGCTGTTTCGTCAGCATTGGAAGCAGCTCTCCGTCGAATTTGGTTTTTTATTTATTAAATTCAATATTTTTCCATAGTTAGAAATCCGCAACTTTTTCAGACAAGTCACGTCTAAGTTTATAGTGTGCTTCCATTGGATGCTTCTCTTGCGGGATCGCGTGCTGCTTGATACGATAACCTCCGAAGCAAAAGCTTGCCGGCTTAATTTACTCGGCGAGCAATTGATGATACTTCAAGTAAAGGAGGGATAGGCAATGAGGCGTAAATGGCTGTTTGCAAGCATTCTCGCAATAGTTCTCATGCTGCTGACGGCATGTGGACAATTTCATTCCAAAGAGGACAATGGTCAGAATGCATCCCCAGATCCTGTTTCCGAGCCGCCGCAAGAAGAAGTGCAAACTTATGCGGTTGAGCTCTATTTTGCAGACGCAGATTTAATGCATTTGTACAAGGTTGAGAGAGAAGTTCAAGCAGAAGAGGAAGATGAGCTTCCTTTGGAAACATTGAAGCTGTGGATTCAAGGACCGGAGCAAGAGGAGCTTGCCGGCTTGATTCCGACAGATGTAGAAGTGAAAGATCTGAAGATTGCGGAAGGTTTGGCGACGGTAAACTTTTCAGAAGAGATTTTGAAAGCGAATGTAGGGTCCACCGGGGAGCTGTTTATATTAGATTCACTGGCTTTGATTTTAAAGCAATTTGATGCAGATCAAGTACAGATTCTAGTTAACGGCGAAACCGTGGAAACATTGTACGGGCACATTAAGGTGGAAGAGCCTTATTCCTATGAAGATGATCGAAACTATGATATCAAAATATTCCAATGATCGTCATATTTCTGTGGAAATTTTCTATGGAACGATTGCAGCAGGATAAAAGCAGCCTTCGCTGTCTTCGCGCAAGAGACCATTCATCCAATGACTTACCAGCTAGACTAGAGGTGGAACATGAGACTACGAGTAATAGGCTTGACGCTGCTGTTCCTTTGTTTGATTGCACCTGCAGTTAGTTATGCGGATGATCCCATTCGAGTTTATATTAATGATGAGCCGTTGGACGCTGCTTATGAATCTCTGATTATTGCAGACCGTACTTATGTTCCAATTCGAGTAATTGCAGAGAAATGGGGAGCTGTAGTTGGTTGGAACCAGGCGAATCAGCAAGTGCGCATTCAGAAGGATCGCCTGATCATTGACTTATTCATTGGTGAAAATGAAGCGGTCGTAAACCGGGAGCCTGTTTATTCCGATGCGGCTCCGGTCGTAGTGGATGGACGTACGCTGATTCCTTTGCGTTTCGTAGGAGAGCTGCTGGGCGCTCATGTGCGGTATGACGCAGCCAGCCATTCGGTCTATGTCCAGCTTCCGTCTGAACAAGGAAAAGGATCAGACCAAGAGGAAGAGAAGAAACCTGAAGAAGACCAGGCAGAGGAGCCTCGGCATGAAGATGCAGCCGCTGTTTTGAAAGGAATTACAGTGCTGGAGGATCTGGTGGTTGTTCAGTTGGACGGCGACACGACGCTGGATGATTTTTATTTAAAAGCTCCTGAACGAATCGTATTGGATTTCAAACACGCAGTATTCGATATTCAAGATGAGACGCACCAGTTCAATCCAGACACCTACCAATTTATCGTCCCTTCTCCAGGCGGTTTGATTGAAGCGGTTCGCTACGGATTGCATGACCAAGATGAACCGTTCACGCGCGTCGTCATTGACTTAAATACGCGCGGTCAATATGAGATTGTCAGCGACGAGGAACAAAGCCAGATTTTGATTTACGTTCAGCCTGGCGTGTATAAAGTCGTGCTCGATGCCGGGCATGGAGGGCATGATCCCGGAGCCATCAGCTACACGGGAAAATCAGAGAAATGGTTTAACTTGAGCGTTGCGAAGAAAATTGCGAACTTGCTGGAAAAAGAACCTAGAGTTCAGCCATACTTAACTCGCGCCACGGACGATTTCGTAACATTGGAAAGAAGAGCGGAATTTGCGAACGAAATCGACGCAGATTTGTTCATGTCCGTGCATGCCAATGCATACAAGCAGTCTACTCGAGGGACAGAAACTTACTATTATCACAGCAACAGCAAGCAATTTGGAGAAATTGTTCATCGGCATTTAGTGAACGCTACTGGTTTCCCGGATCGGAAATTGCAGCGAGCGAGATTTTATGTGCTTCGGAATACGGACATGCCGGCTGTGCTCATCGAAGCAGGCTTCCTTACGAATCCGACAGAGGAAAAGTTGTTATTCCAGGATGATTTTCAGAATAAAATTGCTGAAGCAATGGCTGATGCAATTAAGGAATATCTCAATCTTTCATAAATGAAGCTGGCCCCGCCTTTTCTGAAAGGCATTCGGCCAGCTTGTTTCTTATTTGGCTGCTTTTTGTCTAAAGATTCATTCAGACCGTTTCAAATGCGCATGCCGGCACGTTTCTTGCGAACGCTGAAAGAGCGAACTGGAGCTAAAGCAGAGGAGAGGCCAGTCTTGAGAATGATTCGAACACGCGCTGGTAAATCGGCCGTTTCTGAAACGCTTGCAACTCGATTTCCTTAGAGTGCTTGAGGTCTTCCATATAATCTTGCACCAGCTTCTTCACGCTTGCGCTGTGATATAAAAATGCATTCACTTCGAAATTCAAATGAAAACTGCGCAAATCCATATTGGACGAACCGATGGAAGCAAGCTCGTGATCGATGATCAAAATTTTGCTGTGCATGAATCCGTCTTGGTATGCGAATATTCTTGCGCCTGCTTCAAGCAGCTCGGTAAAGTAAGAGCGGGAAGCGTAGAACACCATGCGTTTATCCGGCCTTGCCGGAACGAGCATGCGCACGTCTACTCCGCTTAGCGCAGCCACTTTCAATGCGCTTAATATGTCCTCGTCAGGAACGAAGTAAGGAGAAGCGATCCAAATCGATTTCTTCGCAGAAACGATCATCGCAAAGAACAGATGCTTGATCACTTCCCAATCTTGGTCGGGTCCGCCGGCTACCATCTGCACGCCGCCCAGCATCTCGCCTTTTGCTTTCGTTTCAGTAAGATACTTTTCAGCGTCGAAATGTTCATCCGTATTATAAAACCAGTCTCGCAGAAAGATCAGCTGCAAGCTTCTGACCGCTTCTCCATATACCCATAAATGAGTATCCCGCCAAAAGCCGAAATATAAGTTTTTTCCTAAGTATTCATCACCGATGTTCAATCCTCCAATGAATCCGACATCGCCGTCAATGACGATAATCTTGCGGTGATTGCGGTAATTGATCCGGTTGTTAAACCAAGGAATCCGCACTGGGAAAAAAGGATATATGCGCACGCCGGCCTGTCTCATTTCACGGATATAAGATCTCGGAAGCGTCCAACTGCCGACGCCGTCGTACAGGAAACGGACTTCAACCCCGCTTTTTGCCTTTTCGATCAAAATATCTTTAATTTCTCGTCCCAATTCGTCATTGCGTACGATATAATATTCCATATGTATATGATGACGGGCTTGTTTCAAACACCGTTTGATTTCCGCAAATGTTTCGTCTCCGTTCGTCAAAACTTTCGTATCGGTATGGAATGAAACCGGCGTTTTGCCAATGTTTTGCGCTAATTGGAACAGTTTTTGCCAATGATTTCCGCGGCTGAGCAGCTGTTGAAAGCCTTGCTCGTCATTTTTGAAATTTAATTGAGCAAACGCTTGATCGTCCAAGATCGCTTTTTTATGGAATTTGCGCTGTTTTCGGAACTTTTGTCCGAACAAGATGTAGAAAACGAAGCCGATCATCGGGTTGAAGGCCAGCAAGAACAGCCAAGAAATCGTGTGGGCAGGGTGGCGGTTTTCGAGGAAAATCGTAACGGCGATCACAAAAGCGACAATAGAAAAGATAAAACTGATGGCTCCAATGAAATTCGTGAGCCAATAGTCTGTCGTGAGAAGCAGCAATATACCAGCAGAAGCCAACAAAGCAGTGACTAATAAGCGGCGAAAGGTCATATTGTTTCTCCTTATCCGTTTCTATAGTCGTTATCGTACAGTTGATTTCTATCATATCAAATATTTGAATAAAGAAAAATAGCATAAAGCGCTTTACTTCGCTTCTTGCACAGCTGGATGCGATTTTTGGAGGGGTTGTCATGCTGGACAGTTATTTTGCTTATAAAGGCGAAGATGGCAAAGTTGTTGCAGCCCGGAAATGGGTGCCGGGAAAAAAAGCAGAGGTAACCCATCCTGTACGCGCCATCGTTCAAATTGTGCACGGGATGGCGGAACATATCGGCCGATATCATCATTTTGCCAAAAAGCTGGCCGAAGATGCGAGAATTTTAACCGCGGGCAATGATTTGCGCGGACATGGTCAGACGGCGGGATCGTTGGATCAGGTTGGCCGCGTCACGGAAGAATGGGAGGTCATGCTGAAAGATGTGCAGCTTCTTGCCGCCAGATTGCGCCGTGAATATCCAAGACGGCCGCTGATCATGTTCGGTCACAGTTTTGGTTCCATTGTCGTGCAAGCATTGTTGCCGCAAATGTCTGAACAAATTGACGGAATCATACTATCTGGCATTCCGGCTGCCAGTGAGTGGGAACGCAAACTCGGTGAATGGATCGTCCATTTGCAGATGCCGCTCATGGGCCGAGCTGCAAAGGCGAGGTTGCTGACGAAGCTGACGTTTCTCGGACACAACCGGGGTTTTTATCCGAGAACGACATCTTATGATTGGTTGTCCCGGGATCGGAGCCAAGTGGCTGCTTATGTGCAAGATCCGTACTGCGGACAAGCATGTTCCCTTCAATTTTACCGCAATTTGTTTGTTGGATTGAATGCCGTCAGCCGCTTGCCTCATCATAAGATCCGTTATGATTTGCCCGTTCTTTTGCTTGCCGGAGATCAAGATCGTGCAGGCAAAGGAAGGACAGGAACAGAATCTGCAAAGCAAGCGTTGGAGAATGCAGGCTTAACCGATGTGACGAGCATCATCTATGAGGGGGGCCGCCATGAAATGCTGAATGAAGTGAATCGGTTGGATGTATATGAGGACATTCTCCATTGGATCGAACGGCGGGTTCTGTAGCGCGTCGTTTTGCTTCGATGCAGCTTTGCGATCCAAACTCAGTGTGTCAGCGTGAACATGACAAGGCTCAGCGCATGCTGTTGTTCTTAGCCTAATTTCAACCTGTCTGCTATGGCAATGAGGAGGTTACAACCGGGTTCGGTTCGTAAAAAAGGCGTCAACACCAGGCGAATACTGGATGCAGCAAGGCTGGAGCTCATCGCCGTTTTCCACGGAAAACGGAGCGAGCAGCGAATTCATTTCAATTTCAGCTTCAGCATGCTGCAATTGCCATGGCGGGGGCCTGACTTCGCGGGAGTAAAGCTGTTTTTGGTTGTCTGCGCTGTACATCGTGTACCGATCTGTCAGCCAGTGAACCAATGGGCGGCTGGCTGTGCGAGACTGCGGTTTGTATGCGCCTTTGAAAACGGCAACATCGCTGCGCGAGTCTATGCGCGTGCTGCTCCAAAGGTACGCGCTTGATTTCATGTGCAGCTGAACGTCAGCACGAAAGAAAGGGATTTTATACCACATTCTTGCCAGCGTATAGGTGGACCAATGCGGCGCATCCAGCGAAAAGAAGTAAACGCCGGGCTTGCCTCGGTGTGTCACATAGGTGCGCACATTGATTTCGGCAAAAGGGGCGGCTAACGACCACCTCTGCAGCCCCCGCGCATACATGCCGTCAACTATAAAATGAATGACGCTGATCCAAGCTTGCCGCTCATATGCATCTAATTGAAGCGGGGCAGGGATGTGCGCTTCTAATTGCTCAACAGAGACCGGCCAATGGGAAAAAAATACGTGACGCCATTTTTGCATCATGATCCAAGGTCGTTTCGACATAACATTATTCCTTTCTTTGCCTGATCAAGTCCAAGGAATGAAAAAGTTTCGCCGGCTTTTTATTGTCCGTTTCCTTCGAGGGGGCCTCGTAAGCCATCGGCACTTGGGTTACAAGGCTCGTCATTTCATCCAGCGCCGCCAAGTCGGCAGCGGTGACGTCTTTGAGACGTTTATGACCGAGTGCAAGCGCAGCGATGCTCATCTCTTCTACAAACGAACGAAAGAAATTTTCTAAATGCTTGGCCGCAAGCTGTTCATCAAACTCATCCTTCATTTTTCCCGTATAAAAGATCAGATGGGTAGGCGGTTCGAAAGGCAGCGTCTTGCTCACTTGCGTGTGGGTCATGGCCCAGATCGCAGCCGTGCCGATAAAAACAGCATCGGCGCCGAGCGCCAACGCTTTCAGGCATTGTCCGGGATTGTAAAAGCCGCCGCCGATCAACAAGCTGACACTGTCTTTCTTCCCTCTTTTTTTCAAATACCGCGCCGCACGGCAGAGCGCATAGATCGTCGGCAGTCCAAAGTCATCTTCTAAGATTGTCGGCGATCCTTTTGTGCCTGCTTGCGCGCCGTCGATTGCAATAAAATCGACTTTCGCTTGCAAAGCAATTTCAATGTCTTTCTCCAGCAAATGACCGGGAACGATTTTTACGCCGATTGGCACGCCGTCGGTCGCATTGCGGAGCTGCTGCACGATTTTCTTCAGGTCCGAACCGCGGTTCATTCCCGGCAGGCGGGAAGGCAGCACAGCTGTTTCTCCTTCCTTTAACCCCAGCACTCCCCGCGCTCTTCCTTGCATGTATTCCGGCGGAATGCGGCTGGCTGCCGCCGCTGAAGCCCCTTGCCCCAAGTGAATTTCAATCGCGTCTGCTTGCCGCCATTGTTCAGGATTTTTTCCCCATTTTCCAGCATGATATTGCATGATCAAATATTTGGCATGGTCTCGCTCTTCCTGCAAAAATCCGCCTTCGCCGGTATTGGTGGCAGTGCCTGCGGCCGCCGTGCCCATCGCCATCGCAATTTTGCTTTTTTCGCTGACGCCAACCCCGTATCCCATCGCTCCGAGCAGAATCGGAATATCGAGTTTCAGCGGTTTTTTTGCTTTTGGACCGATCGTTACCGTCGTATCGACTTGGGTGTCTTCATGTTCCGGCAGGACGGCCAGTTGTGCCGGCGAGAAAACAAGCCCGTCAAAATTCAAAAAGTTGCGCGGGCTTCCAAACGGCCGTTCAATCACCCCGCCGGTTTCGGCACGCAAACTGTTTTCGACGATATATTGCGGACTGATGCGAGTCATAGCTGTTACCATTTCCCACAAGTTCTCCGCATAGCGGTCGCTCAATATGATGTTGGCGATATGCTTGGTCACCAATTTCAACATCGGTCGGATCAGAAGAAGGATCAACATGAATACAAGCAAGCCGCCAACAAAAGCAGCGGCTCCATAAACCAAGAAATTGAGCATGATCGTCACGACCTTCAATTAACACTTCAATCCTGTTCTCATTTTTTGTGTCTAATTGTAAAAATATGCATCGATGTAAAATTCATAAAAAATAAAAAGTTGCGCAACATGAAATAGGAACACGAGGCAATAAAAAGAAGGACGGATGACGATGTTTTTCGGCTGGAAAAAAAAGAACAGCAGGCACCTTGCCAAGGAAAATGACTACCCGCCAAATGAATTGCTGGATACGATTGAAGCGAATATAAAACAGCTGAATGAGTTGATGGGGACACCGATTGATTTTGTCAGCCGGTACATATCGATTGCCGGGACGGATCAAAAATGTGGTCTCGTTTTTTTGGATGATTTCTGCAATAAAGAGATTGTAAATGAACATGTCATTAAATGCATTCTTAGCAACGAGGATAAGACGATACCGTCAGGAAAGGCGCTGCTAGAATATTTGAAACTGAAAGTCATTGCAGTGACCAAGGTAGAGCATGCTAAAAATATCGACGAACTGTTTCTTTCGCTGCTCGGCGGCGATACGTTATTGTTTGTCGATGGCGTGAAAGAAGCGCTCGTATTAAACACGCCGAGCATTTCGGAAGGAAGAGCGATTCAGGAGCCGGTAACAGAGCCTTTGATCCGCGGACCTCGGGATGGTTTTACAGAAAGCATAAGAGTTAATTCCATGCTTATCAGAAACCGAGTTCACGATTATAATCTGCGCATTGAAACATACAATACAGGCCGGCGTGCGAAGAAGAAGCTGATGCTGTTTTATATAAACGGCATTATCCATCCCGAACTGCTTAAAGAAGTGAGGCGGCGGTTGGAAACGCTGGATATTGATGATGCGCTGGAATCAGGCATCATTGAGCAGTGGATCGAAGACAGCTTTCTGTCCCCGTTTCCACAAGTGACGAGCACGGAGCGTCCGGATAAAGTAACGGCAGCGCTCTTGAACGGCCAATTTGTCATTTTGCTGGATGGCACGCCATTCGCGCTGATCGCGCCGATTACTATTACAAATACTCTCCATTCTCCAGAGGACTATTATGAGCGATGGCTGACTGGAACGCTGCTGCGGCTGCTTCGTTATGGAGCGGCTATGTTGACTGTGTTTTTGCCGGCGGCTTACATTGCATTGGTTTCCTTCCATCCCGGGATGATTCCTTCGCATTTAGCGTTTTCGATGGCATCGACGCGCGAAGGCGTGCCGTTTCCTTCGATGCTGGAAGCGATCTTGATGGAAACGACGATGGAACTTTTGCGCGAAGCAGGGGTTCGATTGCCGAAACCGATCGGGCAGACGATCGGCATTGTCGGAGGACTTGTCATCGGGGAAGCAGCCGTAGCTGCCGGAATTGTGTCTCCGATTATGGTGATAGTCGTTGCGATTACGGCAATTTCTTCTTTTTCACTTCCGTATTATGGATTGGCGATCTCATTCCGTGTTTTAAGATTCTCTACAATGTTAGCTGCCGGCATGTTTGGCTTGTACGGGATTATACTCGTGTTTATTTTGATCTGCATCCATCTTGCAAATTTGCAAAGCTTCGGCATCCCTTATACAGCACCGATTGCTCCGACATTTTTTGGAGATTGGAAAGAAGCGGTCATCCGAGCACCGATTACGATGCTTGGCAAGCGGTACAAATATTTGCAGCCAAGAGACCGGCAGCGGCTGAGCAAGAAAAGAGGGAATTGACATGAAATCATTTGAGCATTGGGATCAAGACATTAGTCCGAAGATGCTGGGGTACGCAATCGTGTCGATGACAATTGCGGTTGGGATTTTGACGCTGCCGCGCATCATCACGCAAAACACGCAAGTGTTCGACGGGATAATCTCTCTCATGGCCGGCGGCGTTATTGCGCTTTTTTTTACTTATATTTCGGCAAAACTGGCTTCCAGATTTCCTAAGCAAACCTTCTGCGCCTATGCAGAAAAGATCGCGTCTAAGTACATTGCCATTGTTCTCACTGTTGTATTTGCATTGTTCTTTATGTTAGTTACAGCATTTGAAGTGCGGATGCTGGCCAACATTGCAGCCAAATATTTGTTTGACGAGACGCCTGAGGAAGTGATTTCATTAACTTTTTTTCTGGTCGTCATTTATGCGGTTTCCGGAAAACATGTGGCGATTTTACGTTTGAATTTAATGTTTTTGCCGATTTTTTTCGCCGTGTTGTTTTCTTTGCTCATTTTAAATATCCAGTATTTGGACCTTAATCATTTCACTCCTTTTTTTACATCGAGTTGGCGTGAACTTTTGCGCGGAACATTTTATGCTGCTGCCAACATGATCGGATTATCCATCATCCTGTTTTATGTTTCGTTTATGAGAACTCCGAAGAAAGCTCCGAAAGCGGCTTTGATTGGCGCTTTGATCACGATTTGTGTGAATATGATCATTTTTTTCTTTGTTGTAGGCCAATTGGGCCCGGTCGTCACCAGAAACGTTTTGTATCCGACAATTGAAATGGCTAAGGAAACCAAAGTGCCTGGAGAATTTTTTGCCCGGTTTGACGCGGTATTTTTTACGGCGTGGATCATGGCCATTTTTAATACGACAACGATGAGCCTCCATGTTTCCACGCTCGCGATCGATTCTTTGTTTAAAAAGATGCAAAAGTTCCGAACGATCCTCATTTTAGCGCCGATCATTTTTTATGTATCGATGCTGCCGATTGATATTATCCAAATTGGGCTGATTACGGAGTGGCTGATGGGAATTGGAGCGCTTATGGGCATGGGAGTGCCTGCATTATTGTATGTTGCTGCGATTTTAAGGAAGGTGAAAGGCAATGCATAAACGTCGGCGCCTCGTTTTGTGCGGAATGCTGCTGTTGTTTTTGACCGCAGGCTGCTGGGACCGCATTGATATCGAGGAGCGCGGATTTGTGTTGGGCACGGCGATCGATTTGTCAAAAAATGAAGAAGAGGAGGAAAACATAGAGGCTGAATCGCCCGGCAAGCCGAAAGGAAAAACGCGGTTCATCCTTACGAATCAAATGGTGATTCCCGGAACGATCGTTGAAGATAATTCGGGGGAAACATATAACGTTTCCGCTTCAGGCGATACGCTGTTTGAATGCGTGCGGGAAATGGCGGCACGCACAAGCCAAAGTCCTTTTTACGAACATAACAAAATATTGATTTTGTCTGAAGATGTCGCCAAAAGGGGGCACATTCCAAGTTTGCTCGATGTGTTCTTGCGCGATAAAGAGATGAAACGATCGATTCAAGTGCTCATAGCCGTGGGAGAGGCGAGAAAAGCATTGGAGGTGAAGCCGCAAAATAAAGAGATGCCAGCGATGTATATTAATTCCGTCGTTAACAACGCCTACAAAAATTTAGGGATGCATCCTGAAGTGTTGGTCGGAGACATACATGAATATTTGCTGCTGGACGAAAGTTTTACTCTGCCTCGAATTATGAGCGATGGGGATGAAATCAAAATGACCGGGAGCGCTGTTTTTCAAGGAGATGCCAAGCGCATGATCGGCTTTTTGAGCAGTGAAGAAACCGAAGGGTTGAACATCATCAAAAATCAAGTGGAGGGCGGATTATTTCAGGTTGAGATCGAGGGAGATCTGATCGTTTACGAAATTAAAAAATTAAAGACGAGAATTTCTGCTGATGTTGCTGATCCCCTGCGGCCCAAGTTTCATGTCACCGTCCTGGCGCAAGGCAATTTAGGCGAAAAATATGCGATGATCGATCCGTTCGATGCAGATGTGATTACAAATATTGAACATAAATTAGAGCACGAAATAGAACGGATTGTCAACAGCACAACGGAGAAGCTGCAAAAAGATTTCGAAACCGATGCGATGGGGCTCGGCACTTTATTGAAACGCAATCACTATAAAGTTTGGAAGCGGCTGGAGGGGGATTGGGATCGAGGAGAAAAATATTTTACAAGATGCGAGATTGAAGTGACGGCAAGAGTGCAGATTGAGCGCAGAGGAACGATCATTAAATCTCACGGCGCGTTAGGAGACATGTAAGATGATGATCATGAAACTGTTTGACCGCATGACGGACATGAGCGTGCTTGTTTGCACAGCTTTGACTGTCATTATCCCTTGGGGAATTCATCGGATCAACTGGCTGCTGCACCAATACGGCGATCCGCCGTGGAAACAACATGATTCTTATTCCCATTCAAGTGAAGGTCAAGAGCAAATGCGAGCACAAAAATGAGAGAGATGGCATCGCTGCGCCATCTTTCTTTGTTATGCTGTGTTATAATGAAACAATCATCAAAGATTGCAATGCATGTTGGAGAGGTGTGAATATGACGGAAATCAGAATTACGGATATCATTAACGCTGAACGCGGCATGCATCACGTCGTTCAACAAACCCCGCTGCAGCGAAATGAAATTCTTTCCGAACGTTACGGATGCAATGTATATTTCAAGCGGGAAGATTTGCAAGTCGTGCGCTCGTTCAAAATTCGCGGCGCTTATCATTTAATGCAAACGCTGGACCCTGATGAAGTGGCGAACGGCGTCGTTTGTGCCAGTGCAGGCAATCACGCGCAGGGGGTCGCCTATTCTTGCAAGCGCATGAAAGTGAAAGGCATCATCTTTATGCCAAATACGACCCCGAAACAAAAAATTAGACAGGTGAAGTATTTCGGCGGAGAATGGATTGAAGTGGTGCTCAGCGGCGACACTTTCGACGAGGCGTATGAAGAGGCTGTCGCATGCTGCAAGGAAAACAACAGCGTGTTCATTCACCCGTTTGATGATGAGCGAACAATTACAGGACAAGGCACTGTCGGATTAGAGATGCTGAATCAAATGAACGAGACCGTCGATTATGTCATCGTGCCGATTGGCGGAGGCGGGCTCATTGCTGGTATTGGCAGCTACATAAAAGGAGTGAGCCCGGCTACGAAAGTGATCGGAGCAGAGCCTGAAGGAGCTGCTTCCATGAAGGAAGCTTTGAGGCAAAATCAGCGCGTCAAGTTAGCAGAGATGGATAAGTTTGTAGACGGCGCTGCGGTGCAGCAAGTGGGCGAAATTACGTTTAAGCTGTGCAAGGAAGTCGTCGATGATATCGTCAAGGTTCCGACAGGCAAAGTGTGCACCACGATTCTTGAGTTGTACAATAACGATGCGATTGTGTTAGAACCTGCTGGAGCGCTCTCGGTAGCCGCCCTTGATTTTTGCAAGGAAGAGATCCGCGGCAAAAATGTGATCTGCGTGCTCAGCGGCGGCAATAACGACATTGAGCGCATGCAAGAGATTAAAGAGCGTTCATTAATTTATGAAGGACTCAAGCATTACTTTGTCATTAATTTTCCTCAGCGCGCAGGAGCATTGCGCCAATTTCTGCAAGAGGTGCTTGGACCGAATGACGACATTACTCGATTTGAATATACGAAGAAGAATAATCGAGAGGACGGGCCTGCCTTAGTAGGAATCGAACTGGCTAAACGAGAAGACTATGAGCCGCTGATCCAGCGCATGGCCAAATTCGATCCTTCGTATATCGCAATTAACCATGACGAGAAGTTGTTTAATTTATTAATTTAATGGGAATAGCGCATGTACTCCGTGCGATGCTCCGCTTCAGCGGACAAAGGCGTCTTGCGAAAACGAAAATATTTCGTTCCATTCCATTGTTCAACGGTCAACAACGGCCCTCGTATAAACAAATCA
>CALKAN010000089.1 GCA_937983035.1 uncultured Paenibacillaceae bacterium
GCTGCCGCGGCCTTCCTTACGTTTTCTTTGCATCCATGCTATAATAAATAGGATATATCATACGAAAACAGGTGGGACTATGCCGTTTGAAATACCTAAAAAAATCGAAGTGTTCGGTAAAGACATTCATCTTCATCAACTGAAATATCATCGCAAGCGCGTTATCGTGTCGAAAGAATTTACTTTTGACAGCGCGCATCATTTGCAATGTTATGAAGGGAAATGCAAAAGTTTGCATGGACACACGTACAAGCTGCAAGTTTTAATTTCTGGATTTACGGATGAGCGGGGATTCGTGATCGATTTCTCCGATATTAAACAAATTGTGAAAGAAACAATTTTGGATAAATTAGATCACCGCTACTTGAATGAAGTGCTGCCTCCGATGAATACAACAGCGGAGAACATGGTTGTATGGATCTATGAGCAATTGGAACAAGGGCTGGAGCCTTACAAGGATCAACAGCTGCGAATTGAAGAGATCCGTCTCTGGGAAACGCCGACGAGCTTCGCCATGATTACTCGGAGCATGATGGAGGACAGCGAGGATGAATGACATTCAGCTGCCCATGGTGGAAATATTTGAGACGGTCGAAGGCGAAGGAACCAAAGCTGGATTTCCGACTGTTTTTGTGCGGTTGTATGGCTGCAATTTGCGCTGCACATGGTGCGATACGCCATACAGCTATCCGCCGCATAAACCTGAATTTTTTATGTCGATCCGTGAAATCGTCCATAAGGTCAGCAATTATAGTTCGAAGCATATTTGTTTGACAGGCGGGGAACCGCTCATGTACGGCGACAAATCCATTGCCCTGATTCAAGCATTGGCGGAAATAGACGGATTGCAGGATCTGCATATCGAAACGAACGGAGCGATTCAACTTGCCCCGTTTATCGAGCAGATCCATTCGCCGTTGGTCCGATATATTATGGACTATAAGCTGCCGGATTCCGGTGAACACGATCAGATGGCTCATGACAATCTTGAAAGATTGCGTGAACAGGATGAACTGAAATTTGTCATCGGCAGCGAAAAAGATTTTTACGCAGCGAAACAAGTGTTGATAGACTATGATATTAAAGCGCAACCTTTGTTCAGCCCGGTTTGGGAAACGATGCCGCCGAGAAAATTGACGGAATTGATGCTGGAACATCGCTTGTCTCACGTCAAATTAAATCTCCAATTGCACAAAATCATTTGGGATCCTTCGCAGCGCGGCGTTTAAACAGATGAAAGGAGAGGCTGAAGATGGAAACAACGCAATTGGGTCAGCAAAGCAGGCGCAAAGCGGTCGTGATTTTAAGCGGCGGTTTGGACAGCGCAACTTGCATGGGAATCGCTGAAGACGATGGATACTCGCTTCATCCGATTACGTTTGATTACGGTCAGCGCCATATTCGCGAAATAAAACAGGCGCAGCTGATTGCCGATTATTATGGGGCAGCAGAACGTATGAAGATAATTGCCCTGCCTTTTTTAAAAGAGTTTGGCGCCAGTGCATTGACCGATGAGCATATTCAAGTTCCGCGAACAAATGTCCAGGACAGCATGGAAAATGAAGATGAAACGAATGCTGCACCAACGTCAACCGATGATGAAATTCCCGTCACATATGTGCCGGGAAGGAATTTGATGTTCCTGTCCATTGCTGCTTCCTATGCGGAAGCGATCGGGGCTGAAGCTGTTTTTATCGGTGTCAATGCATTAGATTACAGCGGTTATCCGGATTGCCGCCCCGAATTTATCGAGCAAGTGCAAAGAATTATTCGCGCAGGCACGAAAGCAGGAGCGGAAGGAAAGGAAATTCAAATCAAAGCGCCGCTGCTGCATTGGTCGAAAGCAGAAATTATTCGAGAAGGACTGCGTTTAAACGTGCCCTATCACTTAACGACTTCATGCTACAACGGTGAAGAGGCAGCCTGTGGCGAATGTGACAGCTGCCGTTTGCGCCTGAAAGGATTTAAGGAAGCAGGGGCTGAAGATCCGATTCCTTATATGAAGCGTGATTAGGCGCATCCATATTGCTTTGGCAGCAAAGCCGGCCGGGAGAGAAGAAGCGAGGGCAGACCGTTCACGCGAAAGCGTCTAATAAAGATTAAAGATGTCTCTTTTCAAGAAGGCTTGCCTTCATGTACGATGATTATTAGGAATTGAAAAAAAAGCGTATAGAGATGTCTTGCCGCAAGTTGGCTTGCGCTCTATTCGCTTGGAGATGGCGTGAACAGGTTTTCCTAAATTAGGAGGATGAAGGGCATGAAGATTTTACAGGCATTGTTTTTCCCCCCGGAACAGCCGGGGGGCGTGTCTTCAATGGTACCCTATATACGGGAACGTTTTATAGAGCTTGGATGGGACATGGATTTATTTTCATTGCCGAAGCGCATTCGCAATAAAGGAAAAAGCAACGTTCAATTCGAGACATTTGACTGGGAGCAGTATTCCGGCAACCGCGTCGTGGACAAATATATCCAAACTTACCGCGACTACTTATGGTGGAGTGAACTGCGCATTCGCGAACAATATGATCTGATTCATGCTCATCACCCGATCGCAGCATTAACAATGAAACAGCTGTTTCCGGATGTTCCGGTGATTGCAACGATCCATTCCAGTTTTGAGAGAGAATTGATTCTCAATGGCGTCATTGAGGAGAATGGTCCGGAACATAAGTTTTTAGTATCGCTGTATCGAGAAATGGAGAAGAAGACGGATGGATTGTTAACGGTTTCAAACGCATTTAAGCAATATTTGGCGCAATATGTGGATCACGCCGGCAACATTCAAGTAATTTCGAACGGATTTGATCAGAATCGTTTTCGGCCTGTTTCACATCATAATCCGATTCCGCAGTTGATCTGCGTCTGCAGGCTGGTGCCGGCGAAAGGGCTCGATGTTCTGCTTAAAGCATGCGGTTTGCTTAAAGAACGGGGCCGGAATTTTGTCTTGCATATCATCGGTGACGGCCCAGTGCGCGAAGACTTGGAAAATATGGCGAAGCAATTGGGAATATATGAAGAAACGATATTTTATGGTTATATGCTTCATCCCGAAGAGTTTATTCCATTTTTTGACATATTCGTGCTGCCGTCTCGTGCAGAAGCATTCGGATCGGTGTTTGCGGAAGCAGCTTTGTCATGGCTTTGTTTAATTGGTACAGATGTCGGAGGGATCGCAGAACAGATTGAACATCAAGTGAATGGGTTGTTAGTCCCTGTTGACGATGTGGAAGCATTAGCTGACGCGATTGAAACTGTGCTGGTGGACCCGGATTTAAGATATCGTCTAGCTAAAAATGCCTATGAAAAAGCGATAAAAAGCTATTCTCTTGATCGCGTCATTGAAAGTCTTTATCAAGTTTATCGAGAGAAAGCATCACTGCAAAGAAAAACCTCTTGAGATTTTAGATGATTGCTGCGTGCAACTGTCATATTTCCTGGGAAATATGACGGGGATATTGATTTTCAAATATGGTAAAACTTGAATGTTGTCTTGACTGAAAGCAGCAGATTAAGTTGGTTAAGCAGACTTAGACAGATAAATGGAAAAGCGCGGATTATGAAAATGATTCCGCGCTTCTTTCATCGTTGATTAAAATGGAAAAATATTACAATATAGAGCAATGCTGAGAAAAGTTTATGATATGTAATTATACATAAATCATTTTAATCGTCATGCCGCCGTCAATAATGAGATTTTGGCCTGTTATAAATCCAGATTTGCTGTTATCAGCCAAG
>CALKAN010000090.1 GCA_937983035.1 uncultured Paenibacillaceae bacterium
CATGTTCTTGCAAAGCCATGGCACCATGCTCTGAGCCTTCCGCATCTTCTCCGGATAAATGGGCAATTTCTCCGATCTGAAAACCGTGCAGCTCTATCGCCGCACGAATGACGTCCCGTTTGTGCGCCAGCTGCCGCTCATCGATGCCGGTGCCTTTTCCGACAGCTTCTTCTAACGGAATCCCTGCCAGCACCGCCAAAATGGCAGAACTGGAAGTCGTATTCCCGATGCCCATCTCTCCCGTCCCGAGCAATCCATATCCTTCATCCGCCAACTCATCGGCGAGCTTCATGCCAATCAGCAGCGCCCGCAGCGTTTCCGCCTTCGTCATTGCCGGTTCACGCCTCAAGTTTCCCGTCCCTTTCCGCACTTTAGCCGATACGAGGCCTGGATGAGACAGCTCTCCTTTCACTCCGATATCGACGCAAACGACTTCCGCTCCCGCATGTTTTGCCAGCACGTTCACTGCTGCGCCGCCGTTCAAAAAATTAAGCACCATCTGAGCGGTAACTTCTTGGGGATAGGCGCTTACTCCTTCTTCGCATACTCCATGGTCGCCGGCCATGACTACGATCGCTTTCTTGCCGAGGTTCGGCATCAGTTCGCCGCTGATTCCTGCCAGCTGAATCGCAATTTGCTCCAGTTTTCCAAGACTGCCCGGCGGTTTCGTCAACGCATCCAAATGTTTGCCGGCGCGCGCCTCCGCTTCCTCATCCAAATGAGATATCGTCGAAATACGATCATGAAACTCTGATAACAGATCTTTCTCCAATAAGCTGTTGTCTAAATAATGACTGAGATTGCGGCTGCGTCTTTCTGCAGGGGTTGATATTCTTGTCATCCGGTTTCATTCCTCCTGTTAAAGTTGATTTGCTTGCATGTTCCAATTTTTATCATCTTCGCTTCATCTTTGCCCGTCGTTTTAATCTTTTTCCTGTCCATCTGTTCTTGCATTCATGCGGAAACTTCAACGAAGAAATCGATGCTTTGCCTCACATTAGAGAAGCGACTTTTTCAGCGGCGGCGTCATTTGCTCTGCTTTTCGGATTCAACAAAATTTGCGGGCGTTTGTTCACCGGGTGGGGGGCGATCAAAGGCTCCGTTCCGTACACTCGCGCGATCAATTCAGGCGTAATCACACGCTCCGGCGTGTCGAGCTTCACAATTGTGCGATCATGAAGCAATAAAATCCGGTCACAATATTGAGCGGCGATATTGAGGTCATGCAGCACGGCAAGCACGGTCAATCCCGATTCGTCACGCCACCGGCTCACAATATCCATCATCTGCACTTGATGACCGATATCCAAATAGGTCGTCGGTTCATCCAGAAACAGCAGTTCCGGCTCTTGAGCCATCACTTTCGCCAGGGCAACCCGCTGCCTTTCCCCGCCGCTGAGCTGTTCCAGTGGTTCATCAGCCAGATGAGCAATGTCCAGCATCTGCATGATTCGGTCAATTTTCGAACTTGGATCTTCCGCTTCTTCACCCAGCCAATTTTGAAAAGGGTACCTCCCCATTTCAATCACTTCCCGAACCGAAAAACCAAGCAAAGGCAGCGCCTCTTGCTGCAATACCGCCAGCCATCTGGCCAGCTCTTTTCGCTTATAAGATTGAACGGGCTTTCCTCTTAAACATATATTCCCTTCAAATTCGGCGTCTACGCCGGACAAAAGCTGCAGCAGCGTTGATTTGCCGCTGCCATTCGGGCCGATGATGCCAAGAAACTCGCCCGATCGAACCGAAAATTCAAGCTGCTCAAACAATACCCGCTCAGAGAAACGTTTCGTCAAACCGCTCACTTCAATCATCTTGCTCACATGATCGTCCCCCTGTTTTGTTTGTATTTCCGCAATAAATAAGCAAAGAACGGCGCCCCGAGAAACGCGGTCACGACGCCCAGCGGAATTTCCGTCGGGCTGAGCAGCATCCGCGCGATCGTATCCGCCCACAACATATAAATGCCGCCAAACAATGCTGACAGCGGGATGATCAGTCGGTAATCCGGCCCGACCAGCAGACGGACGAGATGCGGAGTAATCAAGCCGACAAATCCAACAACGCCGGCGACTGACACAGCCGCAGCCGTTAATAAAGTCGCTGTGACTAAAACGATAACTTTCGTCCGCTGAATGTTGACGCCCAAGTGCGCAGCCTGTCTTTCTCCCAGCGCAAACAAATTCAGCGCCCGGCTAAAGCCGATTAGAACCAGAAATCCAACAACAAAATACGGAAACAACAAACCGGAAAATTCCCAGCCTCGAAATGCCAAACTTCCCATCTGCCAAAAAATAATTTGATTGAACGTCTGTTTGGACATGGCAATCATAAATGAAACGACCGACCCTAAAAAAGCTTGAATGACGACGCCTGCGAGAATCACCGTTTCTGTGCGCAGTTTCCCTTGAATGTTCGCCAGCCGCAGCACCAGCAGCAAGCTGATGACGCCGGTTGTGAAAGCGGCCAGCGGAATTGTCCATTGTCCGAAAAAGATCGTTTGCAATCCGAACAAAATAATAAAAGCAGCGCCGACGGAAGCCCCCGAGGCCACCCCAAGCGTAAAAGGATCCGCCAGCGGATTGCGCAGCACGCCTTGGAAACCGGCTCCGGCAACGGATAACGCTGCGCCGACTAATATAGACAGCACGAGCCGCGGGAATCGAACTTGCAGCACGATTGACTCTGAAGATGCCGGCCAGGTTGCTTCCACGAAGCTGCCTATTCGGGGAATGCCGGCAACGAGAATGCGCCACACTTCCCCGATCGGCAGCTGCGCCGAGCCCATCGATAAACTGATGACGCCGGAAAATAACAGCACCGCGATGCCGATTCCGCTCCAGGCCGCTAACTTCTTTTTCATTTAGTTCACCCGATCAGGATAGATCGCTGATGCTAATTCGACTAATCCTTGAATAATCCGCGGTCCGGGAATCGTCAGCAAATCTTGATCGATGGCATGCAAGTTCCCGGTTTCAACCGCCTCAATTTGGCCCCAGCCGTTCCGCTCCACGATCAGCGTTTCGATCGGTTTGTTCGTCTCATAATCTACCAAACCTTCTGGAATGATAATGATTTCAGGGTTGTCTTGAATAATTTTTTCTTCGTTAATTTGCGCCCAACCTTCCACATCTTCCGCAATGTTCACTGCGCCCGCCAGTTCAATCAGCTCATGGAGAAATTCTCCTCGGCCGACGGTCCAGCCAGGCGCGAACTCCACATAAACGCGCTTCTTTTCTTCCGCATCAAGATCGGAGACCGCATCCGTCACTCGCTCCAACTCTGCGCGCATTTCAGCGATGAGTTGCTCTGCTTGTTCACGCGTATCTGTCACTTCGCCCAGACGTTCAATGTTTTCGAATATTTCCTCCACGGTTCTCGGCGCTGACGCATACACATTCAAGCCTAAGCCTCTCATTTGTCCGACAAGCTCTTCCTTAAGCGAAATTCCTGTCACGACTAAATCAGGATCGGCCGCCAAGATGGCCTCGATGTTTGGTTCCACGATGCCGCCGACTTTATCTTTTTCTGCTGCTTCTGCCGGATAATCGCAGAAATCCGATACCGCAACAATTTTGTCTCCTAATCCAAGCGCAAACAAAATTTCAGTCTCTGCCGGAGATGTAGACACGATGCGCTGCGGTGCTTGCTCCAGCACCCATTCCTCTCCGGACGCATCCAGCACGGTCAGCGGATATTGCGTAGAAGACCCTGCTTCCGCCCCCGATGACGAATCCGATGAATCGCCTTGTTCCGTC
>CALKAN010000091.1 GCA_937983035.1 uncultured Paenibacillaceae bacterium
CTTTCGTGCCCTGCAATTCGTAATGAGTCGTGTTGTGAGGCCGCGGGGACTGTATATCTACACGAAGCACGATTAAGACGCCGTTTTTTGTTCTGATCACCGTTGTCGTCGAATCCGGCGTTTGCCAATGCGCATCGCTCGCACCCGGATGATCCACACCAAAATGCTCTTTAAAATATGCGGCGACCGCTCGTCCTTTCGAACCAAAAGCAGTTAATGCGGCGAACTCGTCCCCGCCGGCTTGTCCGATCTTCAGCCATTGCGCGACCGGACCGATCGAATGGGTCGGATAAACAGAGGCACGGTATTGCTGCGTCAGCTTTCCCCTCCATGTGAGCGCCCCGTCCTCATGATGCATCAGGTGTCTTACGTCATGCACATATCCGCATTCCGCATAAGTCAATTCTCCGAACAAATCATGTTCCACCATATGCTTGATCATCATATTCGGACGCATATAACAATAATTTTCAGCCATCATATAGACTAAACCGCTTTCTTCCACCGCTTCAATCAGTTCCCAGCTGTCTTCTATCGTGTGCGAAGCGATCACTTCACTCAGCACATGCTTGCCCGCTCGCAGCGCTTGAACCGTTTGTTTAGCATGAACGAACATCGGCGTCGCTAACAATACTGCGTCTATATTCGAATCATCTAAAAGCTCATCATAATTCGCATAAGTTTTCACCCCGGGATGTTCTCTTCCCCAAAGTTGCAGCACTTCTGGGTTCAAATCGCATACAGCCGCCAGTTCGATCCGTCCCTTCAACGCTTCGAGCGCATGTTTGAAATTTTTGCCCCTCCTGCCTCCGACAACGGCCAGCCTTACTTTTTTGCTCATTTCTGTTCCTCTCCTTTCTTTGCTTTCATAATTTTTGCTTTTTCTGTCGCCAAATTGCCTAACCACGGAATGTATCGACTTTATATTGTGAACGGGGAAATCACTGTCATCGAAGAGCGATACATTCTATATGTTTTATCCTGCAAATAATCCACCGCTTGTTCATTCTGTTCCAATTTTCACCATGCGATCATCGAAAATATCCAACCATTCTTCTTGCGTCATTCCATTGCTCCTTCTTTCTTATGCATCATCTTCCATTCTTCTGCCAGCACGCCATAAACGATATGGTCAACATAATGGTCATAAAGCCATTCCGCCTGTCTTATTTTCCCTTCTTGCGTAAAACCGAGCCTCTCCGGGATGGATCGGCTTTTCTTATTCGCCTCCGCTGCCCGGATATCCACTTTGTTCAACTTCAGATCATAAATGGCATAGTCAGTCAGCGCCCTGCAAACTTTCGTCATGATCCCCCGCCCTTGGAACCTTTCTCCCAGCCAATAGCCGATGTAAGCGATCCGGTTATCCCAGTCAATTTCGTTAAATCCTGCGATGCCGGCAACTTCTCCCCTGTAAAAGACAACCGTATTTACACTTTTCTGTTCTGCAAAATCTCGTAAACTTTGCCTGATAAAATTTTCCGTATCTTGAACGGTTTTCGTTTGGTCAAGCCATGGCAGCCAATTGCGCAAATAACGTCTTGATTCGTCTGTTAATTTGAAAATTTGTTCCGCATAGCGCACTTCTGCCAACTGAATTGTAATTTCTTCGTCAACTTTACATCCAAACAATCCTAACCCCTCTTTTCTTTATCCGGTCCCATTCAGTTTCATCAACCCGCGAGATCATGATATAGTGTAATCAATAGCAAATGATGGGAGGTTTTTATTTGAAACGAATAGCGGTATTTTGCGGTTCTAGTTACGGCGCGTCTCATGCTTTTCGAGATGGCGCAGTGCAGCTTGGAAAAGAATTCGCTCGTCGAAAGATAACTTTAGTTTACGGCGGCGCAAGCACAGGGCTTATGGGAACATTGGCAAACACGGTGATGGACGAAGGCGGCCATGTCATCGGCGTAATACCGAAAATTCTTGAAGAGCGAGAAATTGCCCATAAGCATTTAACTGAGCTGCATACGGTTGAAACGATGCATGAACGGAAAGCCAAAATGGCCGATTTGGCGGACGGCTTTATCGTATTGCCCGGCGGCGCAGGCACTTTAGAAGAATTTTTCGAAATTTTCACTTGGGCGCAAATCGGACTGCATCAGAAACCGATCGGTCTTCTTAATATTGAAGGATACTATAACCCGCTGATCCACCTAATGGATCATATGATCGAGCAGCAATTCATGCAAGAAAAATATCGCGCTTTGGCTATTGTTGATGATGTTCCCGGCACGCTGATCGACAAATTCGCTCAATATAAGCCGCCATCAGTAAAAACTTACGATAAATAACGATATTATGAATTTACAATTCAAACTTCTCTTTAATCCGCTTTGCGACTTCGCCGGCATTTAAATTGGTATTGTCAATTCTCAAATAATTTTTTCTCGTAATTTCGCCTTCCATTGAGTTGAGCCGCTTATGCTGAGCTGATTTTAATAAGTCGCGTTCAGACCAGTCCAAATTTCTTTTGGACGGTTTATGTTCTAATCGATGCGGCGTCTTGTTGCGCTTCAGCCGTTCGTTTAAATCTGCTTCCAATTCGACAAAGTAAACCGTGCCGCCTCTCGATTCGAAGATTTGGCAAACTTTCTCCACGTATTCCGACTCTTCTTTTCGATCAAAGTTCCATAAATACGTGAAAATGAGTCCGTACAAATCACTTTTAGATACTGCTTCAAATATTTCATGACGAAACAGCTGAACTAGTCTTCTTCCTTCCTCGGTGCCATAACTGAAAAAATGTCTCACAAGTTCGATAGTCATATGGTTATGGAACAGTTTCAGCTCTGTGATCTTCTCCAGCTCATGTCCAACTGTCATTTTTCCCACTGCCTGCGGTCCAAAGATAAGTACGAATTTCATGCGATCACCCTTTCTCTGCCATTAGCTCAATTGTCAAAATTGATTGCACTGCTTTCGCAGTCTGAAATTCTATTTAATAAATCAAAAACCCAGCCTCGATGAGTTCGTCATTTTGGCTGGGTCTAGCTGTTTGAGCTGTTCATTTTTTCATATGATTCTCATTGCTGCAAAAACTTCTCCATCCACATCGCACTGTCCTGCAGCATCTCTTTAATTAACCGATGTCCAACGCCCGGATATGTTTTTAATGCGATCTTCTCTTTATCCGCATAGTTTTTTTCCACTTCATTATAAAATGATATCAAATCATCAACCGGCATGCGTTCATCCTTTTCGCCAGTGAGAATGAATAAAGGCAATGCATTAAAATCGCGCAAATAAGTCAGCGGATGGAAAGAAGCGACGCGTTCTTCATACTGGCTGATCACGTCTTCCTCAGCCAAATGAGCGAACGGTTCCATCGTTAAAATAAACCGCCGGACAATGTTGTCCCATCGCGGAGAGCCGGAGATCGGCACCGCAGCTTTTACTTTAGAGATGCAATCTTTGGCCAGATAATGATAAATAATATGCGCGCCCATGGAAAAGCCGATTAAACCGACTCGTTCCGCATCGGCATGCGGATGTCTTTCTAATTCACGGATCAGCCGATTAATATAGCCGGATGATTCCCGGTAACCGTTGAATATATCGATCGGATCTTTCCACGTCATTCCTGCGCCCGGCGACTCGCCGTACCCGTATGCGTCGAATGCAGCAACAAAAAAACCTTTTTCTGCAAATGACTTTGCAATATTCAACCACGATTCTTTTGTTGAACCAGCGCCATGCAGCAATAATAGGACGGGTTTGACAACTTGGCTGTCATGATCATAAACATAGATCGATGCGATATCGTCAACGTTCACTTGAGTCGTTCGTATGTCCAACCGCAAAACATCCCCTTTAATATAAAGACAAATCTGATTTCATCGTTCCAGGACGACTGCTTCCATTGACTAACTTAGTCATCGCCCGCTTCTTCTTGCACTTCTGTTTGAAAAGAGCATAAAAACTTTTCAGCGCCGGGAAATTTCTCTCCTAAACTTCGAATTTCGAATCCGACGTTTCTGAAAAACTCGACGGTTTCTTCGTCCGTTTCAGCAACAATTCGCTTCGGTTTTTCTTTGGCGATCAGTTCCAAAAGCAAACCTCGTCCGAAACCCGCTCCTCTGCAATCCGGCCTGACAGCCAAATGTTTCACTTCTATCGTTCCCTCTTCCACATGGCGATAGCCGATCACTGCAATAATTTCTTTCTCTGATTCCAAACCGCCCAATTGCAAGTCGGGATTGTTTTTGTATTCTAAAACGGCCAGCTCCAATTCCTCCGGATCTGGAAAAACGCTGTAACTTAACAACTCTCTTATTTCCGGCCGATCCACATATTTTTTAATATTCAGCAGCATCATTGCTCACCCTTTTTATCATTGCCTGATGATCACAATAATTCTATCCATTATATTATACTTGCAATAGGAATAAAAGCATTGTTGTCGATGCGAGTTCCATTCACCCATTCTCCATCGTCTTTTTCCGCTCATCAATATAACGATAGACCGCCTGAATTTGTTGCTCATAATCTTCGGTTATTTCGAAGTAAGGAAATCGATATTCCGAACATTTTGTTTTAAAATCATATGCTGACAGCACCGATGGATCAGGGCGATCGCCGCGAACTTCGATCACGTTTCTATATTTTACAATCGTTTCAAATCTTTCGTTCAAATATTTCGGTGAAAATCCGATCCATGCGGGGATGATCTTCTTGGCATATTCCTTTTCGAACTCTCTCACGTTTTGCGGCAGGATATAACAGCCTTCCATGATTAAATGCTGGTTATTTTCAATATTCGTCATGATGATCCCTTTTAAAATCGGCCATAATTTGCCGCTGATCACCTCAATGCTGTCCATAGGAGTAAAACCAAAGTCCCTTCCGCTTCTGTACAGGCCCATCTTCAAATGATCAATCGACAAATACGGCATGTTGTATTTTTCGAGCAGCGTTTGAGCCATATATGTTTTGCCGACGCTGCTGTTGCCGCCGATTAAAATAATCACAGCGCAAGCTCCTTTTTCAACATGTTGATCGATGCGGAATTGTTTTGAATCAGAGTCGGCACATCGTTTTATCAATTATACTTTATTTTCTGGAAAAAATCGGCTGATCTTCGTTTTTCATGAAAAACATCAATTTTGTACAATACTTGCCGGATCAAAACGGGTAAAATGAAAAAAACATGGAAAGGAGTCAAGGACATGACATCTTTTAAACCAAAAGGTTATCACAGCGTGAACCCTTATCTCATTGCAAGCGATGCTGAAAAATTAGTCACTTTTCTAACAGAAGCTTTCGATGCGGAAGAACTGGATCGGAGCGAACATCCCGACGGCACGATCATGCACGTCACTTGCCGCATCGGCGATTCGTTGATTGGGGTTGGCAGCGCCAAAGGCGAGTTTTCCGGCATGAAAAATGCCTTGCACATGTATGTAGAAAATGCAGACGAAATCTACAAAAAAGCATTGCGGGCAGGTGCCCGCCCGCTGTACGAGCCGCAAGATCATGATTACGGCGAACGATCAGGGGGAATCGAGGATCCTTGCGGGAACCACTGGTATATTGCAACAAACATCAGCCGCTAGAACGATATCTTTCCAAGCCATATGCATTTCATCTCACCGTATAGATTCATCGTTTCAACTTCTGAAAAACCACTGACGATTCGGTGCGATCTGCCGCAGCCGAGCCGTCGGTGGTTTTGTTTTTGCTTGTTTCCCGAAACAAATGCAATATTTTCGCGTCTTAATATAAGAGATCTATTAAACTTCTTGGAGGAATTATACTTTATGAAACGCAGCATTCGTTATCCAATCTTTCTATTTGCGACGCTTTTTTTAGCCTCATTGTTGTTGACATCCGTTTCGATTGCCGAACCGTTGAATGAAATCGAATTGTATCTTGATGGACAGAAACTGCCGACGACAGTTGCTCCATACATAGATGCTGAAGCTCACGTCACGATGGTGCCGCTACGAGTGATCAGTGAAAACTTAGGCGCCAAAGTAAGATGGACGCAGAAAACCCGCACCGTCGACATTTACCGGGAAAATACGCATATTTCAATGACTGTCGGTGATTTGCATGCTCATGTCAACGACCGCCTCGCACAATTATCCGCTTCTGTGCAGCTGCATCATCATACGACGATGGTGCCTGTCAGATTTGTCGCAGAAACTTTCGGCATTCGAGTCGATTGGCAATCATCGACGCGAAGCGTTCATTTGCCGAGGCCAGGCCGAGCACCCCCGCTCCGAGGGTGAGCTGGTTGGGGGTGATCG
>CALKAN010000092.1 GCA_937983035.1 uncultured Paenibacillaceae bacterium
ATGCTGATTTTTACAATCGGCAGTTCGCTGGCATCGGCTGTTTGCCCGTCGTCTTTTAGAAGATGAAATTTGTAATGGTGGAAAGACAGCGGAGAGATGACGATTCTGCGAAAGGGCGTTTGAGGCGGGCAGATGACCAGGTCTCCGAACGTAGCGACTCCTTTTTCACCGGCGATGTCATATTCAAAAGATCCTTCTTCCACCCCCACGAAGCTCCATTCTTCATAAATGTCTTCATACAGCCAGAACTTATCCTCTTTATGCCAGTAACGATAATAGATCAGCCTCAGGGAATGAGAAAACAAGGAACTGTTCATATGCATGCTCCTTTAAAAAAAGTATATTTCCGCAAAAAAGCAAGACATTTACTTTCATCTTAACGCATCTTATGATGGTAGTAAATAAAAATGTAAATGCTTTCATTTGTTTGGACAGGAGAAAGGAGAATGAAAGTGGATGTGAATGCCGAGTTCAAGGAGAAACAAAGAACGAAGCTGAGAACGCAGCTTCTTGTGGCAGGCGGCGGCATGTCCGGCGTTTGCGCAGCCCTTTCCGCGGCAAGAAACGGCGTCAAAGTCATCCTTTGCCAAGACCGGTCTGTGCTCGGAGGGAATGCTTCTTCTGAAGTGCGCATGCACATATTAGGCGCATGCCCGCGGGGAAAAGAACTGGAGACGGAAGCAAGGGAAACAGGGATTCTCGAAGAGATCATGCTGGAATGTTCGGTCAGGAATCCTCAGCGTTCTGCCAGCATGCTGGATTTAATTCTGTATGAAAAATGCCGGGCGGAGCCGAATTTAACGTTGATGTTAAATACGACGATTGTCGGCGTAAGGATGGACAACGATCGGATTGCGTCCGCCTGCGCGAACCGCGAAAGCACGGAAGATTGGTTTGAAATAGAAGCAGATGTGTTCGCAGACTGCACGGGTGACGGAAGGCTTGGCAAAGAAGCGGGGGCGCTGTATACGACCGGCAGGGAAAGTCAGGATGAATACAATGAATCCGGCGCTGAAGCGAATCGAGATGCTTATCGTTTAGGTTCATCTTTGCTGTTCACAACCCGGGATATGGGCAGGCCGATGCCTTTTAAAGCGCCGGAATGGGCATATCATTTTACGGAAGAAGATCTGAAGTTCAGGCCGCATTCCACTTGGGAATACGGGTATTGGTGGGTGGAGTTCGGCGGAACGCTCGATACGATCAAGGATAATGAGAAAATCCGCGACGAACTGTTGGCCATCATGCTCGGGGTGTGGGATCACATTAAAAACAGCGGCAATCATCCAGAATCCGAAAACTGGGCGCTGGACTGGTTTGGCTTTCTTCCCGGCAAAAGGGAGTCGCGCCGCTTTATCGGACTGCATGTGCTGAACCAGAACGACATTGAGCAGGCCGTGCATTTTGAAGATTCGATTGCTTACGGCGGCTGGTCGATGGATACGCATCCGCCCAAAGGCATTTTCGACAAGGAGGCGAAACCGGCCAATCAGCCATACACTCCTTATATGTACGGCATTCCGGCACGCGCTTTGATCAGCAAAAATATCCGCAATCTCGGGTTTGCCGGCCGCAACATTTCCGCTACTCACATTGCATTTTCCAGTACAAGGGTGATGGCGACGTGTTCGGTCATGGGAGAAGGATTGGGAGCTTTTGCCGCTAAAGCGATTCAACATGGTGTGAATGATTTGCACGATGCGGTACAAGACAAGAAGATTGTGCATGAAGCGCAGCAGCAATTGCTGCGGCAAGGCGCGTTTTTGCCGGGATTCAAGTTGGAAGACCGGAATTTAGCGGATCTCGCGGCATTGTCCGTTTCTTCGGAACAGCCTGAAGGAAAAGGCATCAATATGCTTGACCGACACAGCCGTGCAGTTCACGGCCCCAGAGGAGTAAGGCCGGATTTAACGACGCCGGGCACGCATCGCTGGATGTCCGATCCAGCCGATCCTGCGCCTTGGGTGGAATTGAAATGGGATGCGCCGGTTAAGCTTCGCAAAGTGACGCTCGTCTTCGATACAGGGCTGCATCGCTTTTTGACGCTGTCTCACTCTGATTCGACGGTAAGACGAATGGAATGGGGGCATGCGCAGCCGGAAACGATTAAAGATTTCAAACTGACGGTTGAGGATGAAAACGGACAGACGCGGGAGATCGCCAGCATCCAAAACAATTATCAGCGGCAAGTGGAAATTTCATTCGAGCCCGTGACGGCAGCAATACTTAAAATAGACGTGCTCGCGACCAACGGTTTGGATCATGCGCGCATTGTGGAATTAAGGTGTGAGTAACGAAGAAAAGAAAACGCATACAATAGAAATTTGGAGGTGATTCGATGATTACAATCGGCATCAGCGGCGCCGGCTCTTTTGCAGAATCGTTCATCCCGCTGTTTATGGCGCATCCTCTTGTCAAACAGGTTGTCATTGCGGAGCTGATCCCGGAACGCAGAGAGAAGATTGCCGCCAAATACGGCATTGATCAGACGTTTGCTTCACACGCGGAATTGTGCCGATCGGACGTCGATGCGATCGCCATTTTCGCACAGCGGCATTTGCATGGACCGTTGACGATCGAGGCGCTGCAAGCAGGCAAGCACGTTTATTGCACAGTGCCGATCGCATCGTCTATGGATGAGATCAGCAAGATCGTTCAACTGGTGGAAAAAACAAGGCTGATTTACATGACGGGGGAGACGAGCTATTATTATCCGCATGCCATTTATTGCCGCGATCGGTTTCAAAAAGGAGATTTCGGCGATTTCGTGTATGCGGAAGCGGCTTACCTTCACGATATGTCGCACGGCTTTTATCAAGCTTTCCAACATTCTGGAGGAAACAATTGGAAACAAGTGGCCGGGTTTCCGCCGATGTTTTATCCCACTCATTCTACGGGCGCGATCTTATCTGTAACCGGGGCGCGCATGACGCATGTGTCATGTCTTGGGTATGCGGACAACCATGAAGATGAAATTTTTCGCGAAAACAACAATTTATGG
>CALKAN010000093.1 GCA_937983035.1 uncultured Paenibacillaceae bacterium
TGGCACACTTTCAGCCGGTCTGCATTCGGATGCTGTTCGCAAGCTTTCACTTCACCGACGACAACTTGGCTTACTCCTTTGTTTCGCGATTCGACCGAGTCTACTTCAATGCCGGTCCGCGTCAGTTTTTCCGCCAGTTCCTCTGCCGTCACGCCAGACAAATCAATATATTCGGATAACCAATGATATGAAATGTTCACTGGATGATGTCTCTCCTTTCAATCGGCATGCAAGCTTTGCATTTTCCTTCTTTTTCATTTTTTGTTATAGGGCCGTTCAATACGCCTTACTCATCTATTACACGCTCGCAAATTGTTTAAGGAAACGAAGATCGCCGCTGTAAAAATGACGAATATCTTCGATGCCGTATTTCAACAAAGCGATCCGTTCTACGCCCATGCCGAACGCAAAGCCGCTGTACTTCGTCGAATCATAGCCTGACATTTCCAATACTCTCGGATGAACCATGCCTGAACCGAGAATTTCCAGCCACCCCGTGTTTTTGCACACTCGGCAGCCTTTTCCGCTGCAATTCACGCATGAAACGTCAACTTCTGCACTTGGCTCGGTAAACGGGAAGAAGCTTGGACGCAAACGAATTTCCGTTTTCGGTCCGAACATTTCGCGCGCAAACAACAGCAGCGTTCCTTTCAAATCGCTCATGCGAATGCCTTCGTCGATGACGAGTCCTTCGATCTGCGTAAACATAAAAGAATGGGTGGCGTCATCATCATCACGGCGGTACACCCGGCCCGGGCAAATAATTTTCACCGGCACTTCGCCCTTCATCCGTTCCATCGTCCGCACTTGAACCGGCGATGTATGGGTGCGCAGCAAAATTTCATCCGTAATGTAGAAAGAATCTTGCATGTCTCTGGCCGGATGATTTTTCGGCAAATTCAGCGCTTCGAAGTTGTAATAGTCGGTTTCGACTTCCGGTCCTTCGGCAATTTTGTATCCCATGCCGATGAAGATGTCCTCGATCTGCTGAATAATTTTGTTAATCGGATGGATCGCTCCTTGCATCGGATTTCTTCCCGGCAGGGTGACGTCAATCGTCTCTTCGCGCAGTCTTTTTTCCGTTTCAGCTTGCTGCAAAGCTCTCTGCTTATTCGCGATGCCCGTCTCAATCGCGTTGCGCACTTCGTTGACGATTTGCCCTGCTGCCGGCCGCTCTTCCGGCGGCAAGTCTTTCATGCCTCTGAGCAGTTCAGTCAATGGTCCTTTCTTGCCTAAAAATTTCACTCTTAATTCATTCAACTGCTGCAAATCCGATGCTTTTTCCAACTGTTGCAGCGCGTCATTTTTTAATTGTTCTAATTTCTCCTTCAAAATGGTTCCCTCCTTCAATATTGTCCGGATTGTCAAACAGAACGCTTATGCGAATTTAAAATCAGCTTGTTTAGATCAGCCTCTGCCCCTTGAAAATTCAGCAAACGATGATAAAAGCCATCTCTGCCTCAGCGATGCGAGATAAACACAAAAAAACCGCCCATCCCATCAAGGGACGGCGGATCCGCGTTACCACCCTTATTGAACAGCTGCCCAGTATGCGCGGCAACTTGATTGCACATGCCAAACCGTTGCCAAAACATCAACAGATGCTGCTGCGCCTCAGCTGTTCCTCTTCATTCCAATAACGGCCAGAATTGACCGGGGCCTCCTACTGCTTGATCGGGTTCAGAGGTCTGCTCCGGAGCGAACTTCGACAGCCGCTGCTTCAGGAACGCTCTCAATCTGCGGCGCTCCCTCCCTGTCAAGCCGTACTGTGTACTCTTCTCCATCTTCGCATTTGCAATATTCAAATTTTAACATCTATTATACACAACAATGCAGACTTGTTGCAACATCATCGCACTTTATGCCGGCAGCTGTCGTTTTTTGTCAACATTCTTTTGCTCATTCGCTCCGTTCAGTTCGTTCATCCTTTCAATTCCCGCTGCTTTATTTGCAGCCAAACGCTTCACCGAACCCTGTGCACGCCGACCGCTTCCAAGGAAATGCCTATGATTCGCACCGGCACATCTGCCTTTTTCTTCATGCCGTTGCTGTACTTTGCTTCAAACCAAATCTGTTCAATTCCTTCCGGCAAACCGTGTTCCAACGACGACAAGATGGCATCGTGCAACGTTCCATGATGCACATGTTCCGTTCCCGGGCTGAGCACCGTTTCAATCTGTATGCGATTCCCGCTTCGGCCGGTCGTTTCCATCCAAGCGCGCACCTCTTCGATCGGGGCCGGCGAAACTTCAGCCTGCAGCACAAACTGTTCCCCTGAATAAAAATCTTTCGGATCATTGTCCACTTCATGACCTTTGGACAGATGATATTCCCGCCAAAATTCCGTATGTTGAACTTCCGGAAGCAGCAGCAGCTCTCCTGCATCGATCAGCCGCGTCATTCGATCTTGAAGGATGCCGTCATCTGCCGTCAGCGTCACTTCATAAACGCCCGGATGCGGGAACAGCTCTGTCACATCCGCATGATGGTCGATCACTTTGGTCGTTCCATCAGGATAAACAATTTCCCAGACAAAACGCAGCTCGTCCCCGTCCGGATCAGAAGAGCGGTTCAACAAGTTCACCGTGTCGCCTTCCCAGACCGGCTTAGGCGCATAGTCAAAATCCGCAGTCGGCGGCCGGTTCACATACAGCCATTTCGGCTCAGACCACTCCGACCACAATTCCTCGTCTTTGACCCGAACTTGCACTTGAATGTTCACTCTTGGCGGAAGTTCGCTCTCCAGCGTCCAGCTCCGCTCATTTTCCTTCGTATGCTGGCTTCTTTGATCCGTTTCATATATCACATTGCCTTGTTCATCGAGAAAACGCAATGCATAGCCAGTAAACGTCGTATCGGCATTCGGATCGGTTTGGCGCCATACAATCGTCGGCGTCACAGTGTCAACAATCTAAGGGTATTTGCCGATTTCCCAATAAAATGCTTGCACTTGGAGGGTCTCAAATG
>CALKAN010000094.1 GCA_937983035.1 uncultured Paenibacillaceae bacterium
TTGAAAATTATATGGAAGACATTACGTTCAGGCTTTATTCATAAGAATGCTTACTAATGAAAGGAAGAAATTTAATGAATATTTCCGTCGTTGGAACTGGATATGTAGGGTTGGTAACTGGTGTTGGACTCGCAGAAGTGGGACATCATGTTACTTGTATCGATGTTGATGAGACTAAAATTGAATGTCTTAAAAAGGGGAAATCACCTATTTATGAGCCTGGGTTAGAGGAATTATTAGAACGAAACATTTTAGCGAATCGGATTAAATTTACTGTGAGTCATTCGGAAGGTTTCAAGGGGGCTGACCTTATTTATATCGCGGTTGGTACACCGCAACAAGAGGATGGACAAGCCGATCTTTCCTATGTAAAACAAGTCGCAATAGATATAGCTCATAACGTTGTAAATGATGTGATTGTTGTCATAAAAAGTACAGTCCCTGTTGGTACAAATGATTGGGTTAAGCAAATGATTCAGGAAAACCTTAAACAACAAGTTAAAGTCAGCATGGTTTCCAACCCAGAATTTCTTAGAGAAGGTTCTGCAGTTTTCGACATGTTTCACGGAGATCGCATAGTTATTGGAGCAGATAATGCTGAAATTTTTGAAACGATGAAAGAAGTTTATCAACCATTTGGAATGCCCATTTATACGACAGATATTAGAAGTGCCGAAATGATCAAATATGCTTCCAACGCATTCTTGGCAACGAAAATTAGTTTTATTAATGAAATTGCAAATATTTGTGAAAAATTAGGTGCGAATGTAGAGGACGTAGCAACAGGAATGGGAATGGATCAAAGAATAGGTCAGTCTTTTCTGAAAGCAGGTATAGGATACGGGGGATCATGTTTCCCAAAAGATACAAAAGCTTTGGTTCAAATTGCAGGTGGAGTAAATCATGATTTTGCTTTATTAAAGTCTGTTATTGAAGTTAACAATCAACAGCGGTACACTTTATTAAGAAAAATGCAAGATCGCTTGGGAAATTTGTCGGGGAAAAGAGTTGCGTTGCTAGGCCTTGCTTTTAAGCCAAATACTGATGACATGAGAGAGGCGCCTTCTATTACAATAGCTACTGAATTGACTTTAGCAGGCGCTGATATCATTGCTTATGATCCAATTGCTATTCCAAACGCGAAGAAAATTCTGCCTGGAGCAGTTAATTATACAGAAGATATAGACGAGGCACTGAAAGATGCTGATGCTGTGATGATTTTAACAGAATGGGAACAGGTGAAAAAAATAAAATTAAGTAAGTTTTCTGAGTTAATGAAAGAGCCACTAGTATTCGATGGGAGAAATTGTTATTCATTAGAAGAAATAGCTAAACATCATATCGAATACTATTCAGTTGGAAGACCATTTGTTAAAAGCAAAGCTAATATTATGCATGTATAAAATCAATTATTTAGTATATTTCCTTTTAAACCTCCCTATACTGGAAATAACCGGTATAGAGGAGGTTTTTGTTATGTTTGAGCACAGCGATCATGAAAAGGGAGAAGACACGCTCGGTCTTT
Source organism: uncultured Paenibacillaceae bacterium (assembly GCA_937983035.1). Lineage (GTDB taxonomy): Bacteria > Bacillota > Bacilli > Paenibacillales > CALAME01 > CALKAN01. Next base: position 1,526 of record CALKAN010000094.1, read on the forward strand.
GGCGCGGGTTAGGAATTGGAATTGCAGCGGGGACGATGCTGTGGGCTGCGATTATCGGACTGATTTGGTATTTTTTATGAATTGGTCCCGTTGTTCTCTAGTTGCCGGAAACAGCAAAAAACGGCTTGCAAGTTCAAGCCGCGAGAAAGTGAACATAATGATGAATGATCCATGTTCATTTCTTTTTCCAATTTTACTTAATGACTGGAAGCTTGGATGATTTCGCGCGCCGCATATGTTTGCGATAGTTGAGCGGGGAGACGCCGTAATGCTGCTTGAATTGATTGCTGAAAAAGTAAATGTCGGTATAACCCAGTGATTCAGCGATTTGCGTGACGGTTTGATTCGTTTCTATGAGCAACGCGCGGGCTTTGTTCAAGCGGGTATGCTTGATATATTCTTTAATCGAATAACCGGAATATTCTTTAAACAGACGGCTGGCATATCTTGGAGATAGTGCGACCAATTGAGCGATGTCTTTGCGGCAGATCGGCTTCGAAATGTTTTGTTCAATGTGGAGTGCGATTTTGCGCATGAGATGTCGATGGGAGTGGCTTGGCTGCTTTTTAGCTTCGCGGCTGTGGTGCAATAAGGCAAGAATAAGTTTTAGCAGCAACTCAACCATTTCTTTGCTGAAACAATCGACTTGATCGGAATATTCAAGCAAGGAATGCAAATATTGTTCCATCCAATACCGATTTTTCGGTTCTTTAATGACGGTATGACGAGGCGGCAAGTAAGTGTTGCAGCTGGATGGGGGCATGTCGTTGCCATGCTCATCCGTGATCGAAAAATGATAATAAATGAGCGTAAATCGATGCTTAGGATTGTGATAAGCTTCGACTTGGTCGCCTGGACGCAAGATGCAGCAAGTTCCTGCTTCTGCTTTGTAGCGGGTGCCGTTAATGTAAATTTCCCCTTCGCCAGACAGTACATACCATATGTCATAGTCGTCCAAGGTGCGTTTCCACATCCATTGGTCTCCGCATGCTGATTTGTCAAATTCGTAATTGCTTTTGATTCTTATGCCTTGCCACAGATGCATGAAAGATCCCTCCCTTAGCGCATCCCATTCGGAAAACGCTTTCTTTAATAAAGATCTTTGCTCCAGTTTAACGCTGTGCATTCATCTGAGGTGATTGTAAGGCTGAGAAAACATCATCAGGAAAGCGATTACGGAAAATTGGTCTTTCACTACAAATTTTTAGCCTTTCTTCTATTTTGAAAAGGCTTTATTCATGATAAGTTAGGTTTAGTTTAAGCATATCACAGGTATTATCCATTTGGAAAGAGAAAACAAATTTGGGGAGGGTTTTAAATGCACAGGAAATGGTTGCTCTTAGTTGTTGTCATATTAACGATGATTCTAGCCGCGGCTTGCGGCAGCAGTGACAATGCTTCTCCAACAACGACAACCCCATCGTCGAACAAAGATTCAGAAGCGCCTGCCGGCAATAACAAGGAAGAGGAAGCAGCGTTAGAAATCGTTACTGAGCCGGCGGAATTAGTCTTCTATTACACTTCGCCGGCCGATTGGACGGAAGAAACGTTCATGCGCACGTTTGGCAATCCGATCAAAGAGAAATATCCGCACATCACGCCGAAATTCGCGCAAAACCAAGGTTCGAACACAGGGACATCTTTGCCTGAGTTGATCACGATCGGCGCGCAAATTGACGTCGTATTTGTTTCCACGGGATTGATGAGCCGATTTACGGATGTTGAATTGCAAGAAGATATTACGCCAATACTGACAAAATTCAATTTTGATGATTCTCATATTGCTGCGCCGATCATGGAAACAGGCCGAATCATCGCAGATGGAGGATTGTATGGCCTTCCGGTTTATACGGTGCCGGCAACCATGTACTATAACAAGGACATTTTTGACCGCTTCGGCGTGAAATACCCGAGCGACGGTTTAACTTGGGATGAAACGTATGATTTGGCCGTCCAATTGAGCCGCACGGATGACCAAGTGACTTATTATGGTCTTCGCACGTCTTTGGGACATTTTGCTCATTTGAATCAATTTTCATTGCATATGGTAGAGCCGGATACGAACCGGGCAGACTTCAGCAGCGATAAGTGGGGGAGATTTTTCAACAATATCGTTCGATTCTATCAAATTTCGGATGCTCCGGTGGATCGGGCCGGCTTGAACTTGCATCGCCAGCGTGACGGATTTTTCGCAGAACAGAATGTAGCGATGTGGCTGGCACTGACGAATTTGCATAATGAACCGGAAATTACTCCTGACTTAAATTGGGATATCGCCCCGTTCCCAACTTTCCCAGAGCTCGGAGATGTTGGGCCGCAGCCTTATCCGACATATTTTAATGTTTCGACAACAAGTGAATATAAAGATCAAGCCGTTCAAGCAATTATGTATTTAACATCGAAAGAATTTCAGATGCAAAAATCTTTGAGCGGAGAATTGCTGACGATATTGGATGATCCGGAAGTGCGTGCCGCATTCGGGCAGGGGGATTCCATTTATAAAGGCAAAAATGTGTCTGCTTTAGTGCCGAAAACTTACGCAGTTCCAGGGAACATTACGAAATACGACAGCATGGTTAGAAGCAAGCTCGAAGTTGCTTTGTTTGATGTCATTACAGGCGTAACTGACGTGAATACAGCGTTGCGCACAGCTCAGGAAGAAGCAAACAACGAGATCGAAGTGGATGAAAAAGGTTAATAAAGCTTTGCCGAGGCAGAGGTGAAGAATACACATGAATTCCTTTCAGGCGGACCAGACAATTTCAAAGGTCTGCCTGAAAGTCTCTATATGATTTTCATTGAGAAAGGAGGCATTCAACGAACGCTCATGCGGCGGTCATTCCGTCAATTCGCAAAGAGTTAGTTGATTAATGAATCATGAAGGAGTGATATGATGTGTCAAGGATGAAAGCAGGAATGCCGCATAAACGGACAAGCTTTCGCAAAGGTGCCGGTTTGGCATTATTTGTTGCGGCGCTCTTATTATTTATGTTGATTCCCAGTGTGCATGGACAAGAAAATGGAGAAAATTTAGCGCTGAACAAACCTGTTTCAGTGACGACATTTTGCAATAGCTGCGGCACGTTTGGCACGAATGCGGTGGACGGGGACTATGAAACATTCTGGCGGGCGCTGTCGCGGGATGAAGCTCCAGCCATTACGGTCGATCTTGGCGAAGGCGTTGAATGGAATAAAGTTGTGATGACGCTGAATGAGCATGTGATTGACGGCTACACTCTCGCATACTCGTTCGATGGACAACAATGGACTGATGTTTATGTGCTGCCTTATTCGCCGCAAGGTTCATTGGAGACGATCGTCATTGAACCGGTAAGCGCCCGCTATGTGCGGGTCGGGATTGATACGACGCGGCCTGCGAATGCGCTGATCTATGAACTGGAAGTATATTTGACGGATGAAGAGCCGACCGGCCCTCCGCCAAGCGTGCTGACTGAAATTACGCTGCATGACGGGGAGCGGGAGTACGGCTATCGTGAAGATTTGTTGCTGGAAATAGGGGACACGCACCAGATTGAGGTGACTGCGATGATGTCGGATGGAAGTGAAGCGGATTTGTCAGAAGCGATCGTTTCGTTCCAAAGCAGTGATGAAACTATTTTTCAAGTAAATGATGCGGGTGAAATAATCGTTGTCGGCGACGGAGTCGGGAAATTATTCGTCACCGTAGAATTGGGGCCAAGCAAACTCGCGACGGAAATTTTTGTCGTAGTGGAAGATTTGGCGGAAAGAGCCATTTGGGAGGCAACTTGGGCTCATCCGACAATCGTGTCTCGAATTGGGCATCCGGCCGTCATGCAGCTCGGTGAGGCGTTCCCGGCGCTGCAAGTGAAAGCTTACACCGATTTAGCGGTGACAGGAGATCTCGTAGACAGCGATGGTCATGTGGTCTGGACGCTTTCAGAACAATTTGGGCAAGGGGATGAGGCAGAAATCGCCATTCCCGGCCATGCGAGCGCGGCGGGAACGTATCAGCTGCGGACCGTGTTGACGCCGGCTGGGAAAGCGCCCGTGCAAGATGCGCTGTACTTTACGGTTCGCGATTTGAACAACGCTGAGTCTGGGCAAAGCCAAGTCGCGTATGTTGGTGAGGACGGGCATTTGCAGTACGTGCCGGATTATAAAGGCAATACTGTGCTCGATTTCTCAAACAGCGGATACAGGGGCGGCGGCGTGCAAATTCCGGATGTGCAAGCACGGATCGTCGTTGAGCCGGGCGAAGGGGATGATACGAAGCGGATTCAAGATGCGATCGATCAAGTTTCGCGGCTTCCTTTGCTGGAAGACGGGTTTAGAGGGGCGGTCGTGCTCGAGCGAGGAACGTTTGAAGTAGCGGGAACGTTGCGCATTGAGACAGACGGGGTTGTGCTGCGGGGCAAAGGCGCAGGTGAAGACGGCACGATATTGTATGCGACAGGCACTTCGCGCCGGGATATTTTGCAAATTCGCGGCACAGGCGGCCCTGTGATCGATGAAAGCAGCAAGGTTGAAATTACCGAACTGTATGTGCCGGTGGGCGCTCGCACCTTCCAAGTAGCTGATGCGAGCGGCTTTGAAGTGGGAGATGCGATCATCGTTCGCCGCCACGGCAATGACCATTGGATTCATGCGATTCATATGGATACGATCGTGGAGCGGGAAGATACCGTGCAATGGACTCCGTTCTCGCTTGATTTTGACCGCGTCATTACCGCAATTGACGGCAACAAAATTACGGTAGACGCTCCGATCGCCAATGCGATTGAACGCAAATGGGGCGGAGGAGAGATTTATCGCTATTCCGATCCGGGACGAATCGAAAATGTCGGGGTTGAAAATTTGCGCGTGAAGGTGGAGTTTGATCCGAGCGTAACGATGGTATATTCCGGTGAGGAATATTATGCAGATGAAAATAAAGCGAGAACGTTCGTATCGTTGGCCAATGTTAAAAATGCTTGGGTGCGGGAAATCGATGCCTACCATTTGGAATTCAGCTTAGCGGTCGTGCAGCCGTCTGCCAAATGGGTGACGGTGCAGGATGCCCGCGCTTTGGAACCGGTCAGCCAAATTACGGGATCGCGCCGTTACGCCTTTAATTTAAACGGACAGTTGTCATTAGTTCAACGGGCCTTTGCGGAGAAAAACCGACATGCTTATGTCGTCGGCGCCAGAGTGCCGGGGCCGAATGTTTTCCACGACAGCGAATCCGTTCTGGATTATGCTTACAGCGAACCGCATCACCGTTGGTCGGTCGGAGGGCTGTATGACAATATTTCAGGAGAAATTGCGCTGATGGATCGTGGATTATACGGCACTGGACACGGCTGGGCAGGCGCCAATTACGTGGCATGGAATACGGAAGGCGTGCTCATTGCCCAATCGCCGCCGACTGCACAAAATGACGCGATCGGGCACGTAGGCGAGCGCAGGCCGGGGCATTGGCCGAATCCGGACGATCCTCGTCCGCGGGAAGACGCTCTTTGGGACAGCCACGGCCAGCATGTCACTCCGCAGAGCTTGTACTTGCAGCAGTTGAGAGACCGCCTTGGAGAACAAGCGGTGCAAAACATTGCCCGCAAACCTGTCGGAGGACCGGAGTTGGATACGCCGGATTTAAGCTACTTGCCTTCTTTGCAAGCCATTTATGTGAACGGGGCTCCGTTGGAAGGCTTCGATCCAGAGCGTTTCGTTTATCATTATGATGTGCCGCTCGGGATGGAAGATCCGCCGTATGTTGCAGCAGAAAGCGAATATGCATTTGAAATTGTGCAGGCGGAAAGCATGGCAGAGCCGGCAGTTATTCGAGTTCGGCACGATGAAATCGACAATCTCGAATTGGAATATGTGGTTACGTTCGCCCATACAGATCTGCCGGATAACTTGCAATTTTACACGGCGGCGGGCGTGACTGCCAGCGCCGATGACGGCAATGTGCCGGAAAATACGTTGGACGGTGACTTATCGACACGCTGGTCTGCGGAAGGGGAGCAATGGATCGAGTATGATTTGGGCGAAGTGAAGCCTGTCAGTGCCGTGCTGCTCGCTTTCTATAACGGAGATCAGCGCCGAGCGAGATTTAATCTCGAATTGTCTGCAGATGGAACAGAGTGGGTGCGAGTATTTGACGGCGAAAGCAGCGGCAACACCTTGCAACTGGAAATGTTTACGTTCGCGGAGACGGCTGCCCGCTATATTCGGTTCAACGGCAGCGGCAACAGCGTGAATGCATGGAACAGCATTACCGAAGCGCAATTTGCCCGGCATAGATTGGAGCCGGCAGCAGTGCAGATGAACGGCCATGTGGACGTGCCTGATCAGCATCCAAACAAAGTGCATGTGCAGAGCAGCTGGATGCGGGATGAAGACGGGAATTTAAGCGGGGAAGGTCATTTGCATTTGACGCCGCGCGGAATAAAGTTTGATTTGATTTCGATGGATTGGCTCGTGGAAACAAGTGATGCGGTCACGGTGCAATGGAAAGGGGAAGACAACCGCGGAACAACGATTCATACGATTCGGATTCATTTTGTGAAGAGTCATTCAGGCTCCGGCGCTGAAGCTGCATCAATCTTTATTTGGCATCGAAACGCCGCAGTCGGTGAACCGCAAATCGCATTGCAGCACGTGCCTTTCCAAGGGAACATTCAGTGGCAGTAATGTGACCAAAGCCGGCGGCCGGCGGAAGCAATGAAATTGCCCGGATGTTAATTAAAACAATAGGGACAGGATGAAGGAAATCTTCTGATCCTGTCCCTTTTTTTGAGCCTTTGTCAGCAGGAAATGCTATACTGAATTTACGAATGTGATGTGCAATATTTAAAGGAGTGAGGACGGTGGACGAAAAAGTAAAAAAAATCCAGTACAATATAAGACAGTATAAGAATGCATTAAAAACATTAGAGAAAGCGATCAAAGAAACAAATTATAACGAGTATGTAAGAGATGCAGTTATTCAACGATTCGAATATACTTATGAAACAGCTTGGAAAGCAACCAAAGCTGTATTGTCTTATCAAGGCATTGAGTTAAGACACCCCAGAGAAATATTTTCGGAGGCTTTTTCATCTGGTTGGATTGATCATCCTGAACATTGGGACGCCATGATTGAAGATCGAAATCTTACTACTCATATTTACAAAGAAAGAACAGCTGAAGCAGTTTATGAGTCAATTTGTAAAATCTATTTCCCGGAATTACTTTCTCTTTACCAATCCATCACTGAGGTGATTCAAAAATATGAACAGTCTTCCAGAAAAGATCAAAAATAAGTGGATTGATATCTTATCTAGAGAAAAAGCAGTGGAACAAGCAATACTGTTTGGTTCTAGAGCAAGAGGGGATGCCAGAGCGAATTCAGATATTGATTTGGCATTGCTTGGATGCGAGATTCCGATTCATATTCATACAAAGTTGCGAGAAGCAGCAGGGTTGTATCAAGTAGATATTGTAAGATTAAATGAATTGGATAATAAGGATTTGATAGAAAGCATAGAACGTGACGGCATTGTGATCTATGCTCGCGAAGATGCCTCGGCTTTTGTTCATTAAATTTACAAATACGAAAATGTTTAAAGAGACTGTCATTAAATGGTTGAAGTTGTCATTTTTACGGAAAATGAGTGTGCTGTGCAATGTGTAAATGATCAGGAGGTATGCAGGTTGAAAATTCGAAGCATGGAATGTTTTAAAGTTCCGCCAAGGTGGTTGTTTCTGAAAGTGACGACAGATGAAGGGATTGCAGGATGGGGGGAGCCGATCGTAGAAGGAAAAGCTGACACGGTTCAAGCGGCCGTGGAAGAGATGAGCGACTATTTAATTGGCAAAGATGCCGGTCAAATTGAGGATCTGTGGCAAGTGCTGTATCGCGGCGGATTTTATCGCGGCGGGCCGATTTTGATGAGCGCGATTTCGGGCATTGAGCAAGCGCTGTGGGATATTAAAGGCAAAAAATTCGGCGTCCCCGTATATGAGTTGTTAGGCGGTCCGGTGCGTGACCGGATGAAAGTGTACGCATGGATCGGCGGGGACAAGCCGTCAGATACGGCGCGGGCAGCGAAGAAGCAGGTTGAAGCGGGCTATGCTGCGTTGAAGATGAACGCAACGGCGGAGATGGAATGGATTGATACGAGCGCGGCCATCGATAAAGCGGTCGAGAACTTGGCAGCCATTCGCGAGGCTGTCGGTTATGAGATCGGAGTTGGCGTAGATTTCCACGGAAGAGTGCATAAGTCCATGGCGAAGGCGCTGGTGAAGGAATTGGAGCCGTTTAAGCCGATGTTTATTGAGGAGCCGGTGCTGCCGGAAAATAATGAAGCTTTGAAGGAAATTAAGCAAGTGACGACGGTGCCGATCGCTACAGGAGAGCGGATGTATGCAAGGTGGGACTTTAAACCGCTGTTGACGGCTGGAACCGTTGATATTATTCAGCCGGATTTGAGCCATGCCGGCGGGATTTGGGAAGTACGCAAAATCGCAGCGATGGCGGAAGCGTTCGATGTGGCTGTCGCGCCGCACTGTCCGTTGGGGCCTATTGCATTGGCAGCGTCATTGCAGCTGGACTTTTGCACGCCGAACGCTTTTATCCAAGAGCAAAGTTTGGGGATTCATTATAACGAAGGGTCTGATTTGCTTGATTATTTAGCAGACCGCAGCGTGTTTGAATATAAAGACGGCTATGTGCTTAGACCGACCGGACCGGGCTTAGGGATTGAGATTAACGAGCAGAAAGTGCGGGAGATGGCAGCTGTCGGACACCGTTGGCGCAACCCGGTATGGCGGAATCCGGACGGTTCTGTGACAGAGTGGTGAGGATCAATCGGATTTGGAATACATTTCAAATGAAGAGGCAAATCAAGGGGGATTCATCGTGCCAACGATTAAAGTGATGAGTTACAACATTCAGAAAGGCATTGGCACCGATCGAGTTTATCGGATCGAGCGCATTGCTGATGTGATCAGAGAGTCTGGTGCGGAAGTGATCGGCCTGCAAGAAGTTGCGGTGCATTGGGATGAGATGACCGATTATGAACATGGGATCCGGCAACTCGCTTATGAGCTGGGCATGTCGTTTTTCTTCGCGCCGATTTACGATTTGCCGTCTGAGAAGGAAGGGCAGATGAACCGGAGACAATTCGGCGTAGGAATTTTGAGCAAATATCCGATCGTTCAAGCTGAAAATCATCCAATGACACGGCTTTCTACTGTTACGCCCGATTCGGAGCCGGCTCCGATGCCGGGCTTTGCTGAAGCATTGATTGATTTGAAAGGCGTTTTACTTCGAGTTTATTCCGCTCATTTGGACTTTCGCCGCGATCCATCGCTGCGCGCGCTGCAGGTGCAAGAAATGCTGGAAGTGATGTCGAAACACGACTGCGAGAAAATATTGTTCAGTGATTGCAATGCCAAACCGGATGACACTGAACTCGCACAGTTATATTCTCATTTGTACGATACTTGGTTCAGCGTCAATCAGGAGCCGGGGCATACATTTCCAGCCGACAATCCGGATCGGAAGATTGACTACATTTTTGCCAGCCGCGGCATTCATACGCTAAACGCTGCCATACTGCCTGCACTCGCATCAGACCACAGGCCAATTACCGCTCAGTGGGA
>CALKAN010000095.1 GCA_937983035.1 uncultured Paenibacillaceae bacterium
CCCGAAAGTTTGCAAATACATTGATCTTCCGCTTCAGCATAGCAGTGATCGCATACTTAAGCGAATGAGGCGTCCGGGAAGAGAAAGAGATGCCCGCGAATTGATTCAGAAAATACGCGAAAGAATCCCCGACGCAGCGATTCGCACGTCTATGATTGTCGGATTTCCCGGAGAAACCGAAGAAGAGTTTGAACATTTGTGCCAATTCGTCCAGGAAATGAAATTTGACCGCTTAGGCGTGTTTACTTATTCAAAAGAAGATGGGACGCCGGCGTCCAGATTGCCGGAGCAAGATTTTTTGCCGGAAGAAGTGAAAGAAGAACGAGCTAACATATTAATGGAAATTCAAAGAGAAGTGTCCAAAGAACAAATCAGCAGATTCGTCGGACAAGTGCTGGATGTGCTGATTGAACGCTATGACGGACGCAATGACGTTTATATTGGACGTTCGCAATACGATGCGCCGGAAGTGGACGGCGAAGTCTATGTTTCCAATTTTCCGGCTCAAATCGGACAAATTCACAAAGTTCGCATTACCCATGCGCATGAGTATGATCTGGCCGGGGAGGGAATCGCATGAATCTTCCCAACCGGATCACATTAGGGAGAATATTTTTAGTTCCGGTGATTATGTTTTTCTTGCTGGTGAACTTGGAGCTGCCAGAGTTTGTCATCGGCGACTTCTCGATTACGTTAAATCAAATTATTGCCGTGCTCATATTTATTATTGCTGCCAGCACGGATGGATTGGACGGATACATCGCCCGCAAGAACAAGATCGTGACGAATTTGGGGAAACTGCTCGACCCGTTGGCAGACAAGCTGCTGGTTGCAGCTGTGCTCGTATCGCTCGTCGACATGGGAAAGCTGGATGCATGGATTGCCATCGTCATCATCAGCCGTGAATTCGCAGTAACAGGGCTGCGTCAAGTCGCTTTGCTGGAAGGGAAAGTGATCCCTGCCAGCAAATGGGGAAAATGGAAAACCGCAACGCAAATTACGGCTATTATTGCACTGATGATCAACAATTTCCCGTTCGCTTTTATCCATGTGCCGTTTGATGTCATTGCCAGTTGGGCAGCAGCGGTGATTACGATCTATTCCGGCATCGATTACTTCATTAAAGCTAAAGATGTCATACCGATGACAGCAAGCCGGGACGAAACGGAGGTGAACAGGTGAAAGCAGAAATTGTCGCCATCGGGACCGAGCTGCTGTTGGGCCAAGTGCTGGATACGAATTCGCACTATTTGGCCGAGCAGCTTTCCATCATGGGAATTGACGTGTACTATCATTCCGTTGTAGGCGATAACCGCAATCGTCTCAGACAAACGCTTGAAAAAGCAGCCGAGCGGTCTGATCTTGTGTTTTGCACAGGCGGCATCGGCCCGACGCAAGATGACATCACGAAAGATGTGATCGCAGAAATTACGGGATTGCCGTTAATTTATCATGATCGCACGCTTGAAAAGATCGAAGCGCAATTTCGCAAGTCTCGGCGTTCCATACTGGAATCAAATAGACGCATGGCGCGCATTTTAGAAGGAAGCACGCCGTTTTACAACGATGTTGGACAGGCAGTCGGACTGGCGGTAAAACACGGTAATACGCATTTTGTCGTGATGCCCGGCCCGCCGCGGGAGCTGAAAGGCATGTTTTCCGGCAGGGTCGTTCCATGGCTGAGAACACTGATGCAGTCTGATGAAATTATTTATTCGAAATTGTTGAAGTTTGCGGGGATCGGCGAATCAAGCTTGGAGCAGCTGCTGATCGATCTGATCGAACAGCAAACGGATCCGACGCTGGCTCCATATGCGAATACCGGCGAAGTCGCTGTCCGCGTTTCTACGAAAGCAGGCAGCGAAGAAGAAGCCTTGCGCAAAATCGCTCCCATCGAAGCAGAAATTCGCCGCCGTGCAGGCAATCATTTATATGCGGATACTGATATTTCATTGGAACAGCTTATTGTAAAGCTCATGCAGGAACAAAAGGTCACGCTGTCCGCTGCAGAAAGTTTTACGGGCGGTTTGTTCAGTCAAACGATTACGAGCGTGAGCGGAAGTTCCAAAATTTTCGCTGGCGGCATCGTCTGTTACTCGAATGCGGTCAAGCAAGACGTGCTTCGCATTCCTGAATCAATGCTGACGGGCAGCGATGCTCCCGGAGCAGTCAGTGCGGAAACGGCCGAGATGATGGCGGAAAATGTTTTGAAGCTCATGGGAACCGATTATGCGGTTTCTTTCACAGGATCTGCCGGCCCTGAAGCGATGGAGGGCAAACCGGTCGGATTGATGTATATCGGGCTTGCCCAGAAAGGACGCCCGGCTGCAGTTTATGAGCTCCAATTGTCAAGCGGCAGAGAGATCGTCAGATTAAACGCAGTGAAGCGGGCTTTGTATGAATTGTGGCAAAGATTAAAAAATCCTGCGAAAGGTTAAGCAATTTGCAAAAAAAGCACTTGTCCCATTTTACTTAATCTACTATAATGATGATAACGGAAGCACCGTGACGGAGGTAATCTCTTAGTTGCGGTTTTTTTTAGAACTAAGCAGCGAATGTACGTTCTAGGAATGATTAATTGAATAAAGGAAGTGAGTTTTTTGACAGACCGTCGAGCAGCATTGGACATGGCCTTGCGCCAAATTGAGAAGCAATTTGGCAAAGGCTCTGTAATGAAGTTGGGGGAATCTACTCATACCCGCGTGGAGACGATCTCCAGCGGTTCACTGGGCTTGGATATCGCACTTGGAATCGGAGGATTTCCGCGTGGAAGAATCATCGAAATATTCGGACCGGAGTCATCCGGGAAGACGACTGTAGCGCTGCATGCGATTGCAGAAGCGCAGAAACAAGGAGGACAGGCTGCTTTCATCGATGCGGAGCATGCGCTTGATCCGATTTATGCTGAGAAGCTCGGCGTCAATATTGATGAATTGCTGCTGTCGCAGCCGGATACCGGAGAGCAAGCTTTGGAAATTGCCGAAGCGCTTGTGCGCAGCGGCGCCATCGATATCATCGTGATCGATTCCGTGGCGGCGCTCGTTCCGAAGGCCGAAATTGAAGGCGAGATGGGCGACTCGCATGTGGGACTGCAA
>CALKAN010000096.1 GCA_937983035.1 uncultured Paenibacillaceae bacterium
CATAAATATATAAAAAGTGAAAGATAGGGCTGGTGATTTGATGAAACTTCTCGGAATTGCAGGTACGATTATCGGTTCGAAAACGGCCACTGCTGTTCAGCAGGTGCTTCAACATATAAAGCAAAATCATCCGGGAATCGAGACGGAAATGCTGGATCTGAAACAATATGACGTGCAGTTTTGCGATGGACGAAACCCAGCGGACTACACCGGCGATACGAAAACGGTAATCGATAAAATTATGGCGGCGGACTTTTTCGTGATTGGAACACCGATCTTTCAATCTTCCATTCCAGCGCCATTGAAAAACATATTCGATCTCGTTCCCTCGTCTGCTTTTTATAACAAAGTGATCGGATTTATCGCCACAGGCGGAACTTATCATCATTATTTGGTCGTAGAGAATCAACTGAAGCCGATTGCAGGTTATTTCCGCGCATACGTCGCGCCCAGTTATGTATATGTTCAAGATGAACAATATGATGAAAACAATCAAATTATCGATGCGGAAATTCATCGGCGTTTAGAGAAGCTGGCTGAAGAAATTGTGCATATGCAAACGAAACTGAAAGCATGAACTTGAATGCTTTTGCAGCAACGAGCTGAAAATATGGATCACCATCAGATCTGACAGAGAGGACGAAGCAAGACATGAAATGGTTTCGCAAATGGTTGAAGCGAGCCCCGGAAGAACATGCCATCGAAGAAATGGCAGATGAAGCGGACCGCGTGTTGCTGCTGAAAGGCAGAGCAGTCCAGAAAAATGTCGTGCCTGAACCGGGAAAGACGATTCTGGAATTGGCGCTGAAACATAAGGTCGATTGGTATTATAACTGCACGAGAGGCACTTGTGCTCGCTGCCGCTGTTACGTGGAGGCGGGGGCGGAACATTTATCTGAACCGAACGATGCGGAAAAATGGCGGCTGACGGAAGAGGAAATTGAAGAAGGTTATCGGCTCGGCTGTCAGGCAAAAGTCGTTCGGGCTGGCGAGACGACAGTCACGCATCGTCCTTATTTTTAATATGTTGATGATGCTGCAGCCCTGGCTGAATAATTTCCATTCAATTGCTCAAACTGATGAAGAATGAAGATGACGAAGAGGTGGAACGCAATGAAAATGGAAATTGTACAGCAGCAATTGCGAGAGTGGGGCGAATTAATTATTACGACCGCTTCCGGGGAGTCTTTTGAGATTCATTTGGGAGATACCGAGTTTGATGCCGAACAACGGATGATCATATTGAAAGTGCCTGAAGCAGAATATTTAATAGACGGCGATTCGGTCGAAACGATCACGAAACATTACGGCCACAAAGGCGGAGATTAATGATCTAGATACCCGAAAAATGTCACATTCGTCATTTTAGAAAAGCCAAAGACGCTCTGATGTTCTCAGATGTTCGTCTTTGGTTTTTTAAGTTGACATGAAAATCAGCACATTCGCAGCAAATTGGAAGATGCATCCTTTTTTTGATGCAACATTGGCTGGCTTCGATGCGTCTAAAATTTAAATAAAAAGGCAAAGGGTGCATCAAATGAAAAAGCGGGTTGGATTTTTGATTATCGGATGGATTTGGCTGTTGCTGTCGGGGTGTGCCGGAGGGTTAGAAAAAAATTGGGCGCTTGGAAAAGGGGATCTTCCTTCGTCGGTCGGAGATATGAGCCGAATTCACGGCGCTTCTGTTCAAGCCAGCCATGCAGACAACTTAGCAGAACTGACCGGATACGGCCCGATGACCGGAAAATGGTTTTTGCACAACGGACAAGGCAAATTCGGTTATGGAATAACGACTGGATCGGTGAAGGCAGGAGATGAAGTATATGTAAAACTGATTTCCACTGCAGGAGAAATAAAGTTAGATCGCGATGTGCGCATCCAACTCAGTGAAATCAAGAGCGGATGGAAAGATCGGGAACTGATCGTTGAAGAAATCGTTCACGTCAACACGGTGAACAATGATGAAACGATCTTTATGGCGAAGCTGCCGGAAACAGAAAATGCGGCCTATATTTTAAGCGCAGAAATTTTAGATGATGCAGGAAATGCAGAGGACACTTTGATCGGATGGGTTTATGCACCGAAACAGGAGATTAATGCTTCGCTCACTTTAGATCGGGAAAGTTATGCGCGCTCAGATCAGCAAGCGGTGTTAAGCGTGAATAATGCCGGTCCAACCGTATTGTTTCTCGGCACATACTACACGATTGAGAAACAAGTGGGCGATGCTTGGCGAGTCGTGCCTTTGAAAAATGTTGCTTTTAACGACATTGGCATTATTTTGCAGCCAGGCGATGCATACGAACAAATAGCAGACATCAGCCAATTAAAGAAAGGGCAATACCGCATCGTTAAAGAAGTAAGAGCAGACGGCACGGAGCTTACGGCTGAGTTGGCAGCACAATTTAGAATCGAATAATTGAATCAGTCTGATTTATTTTCACAAAAAAATGATCCATGATCAATCCGTACTTGCTGTGGTTGAATTAAACGAGGAATATAATGGTGCCCTATTCATTATGACGCCGACATGGCGTTTTTTTTTACAACAATAAATTAATTTTCGAGCTGTATGCTGGAAAAGATCATTAACTGACTTTCTGATCTCATTTAACATGCATAAAAGAAAGTTTTCAAAATGTCAGCTGTCTTTATCTTTTAATTTGTAAGAACTTGCACCAATTATTGCACCAAGGATCACAAAAGCAATGCTGGCAATGATCTCATATCCTTGCAAAGCATCGATGTAATTAATGAGAAACCAGCTCGGTCCTCCGTCAGTTAATTGGTTGATGATGCCGCCAATTCCTTGAATGAATAGAAGCAAACTTACAGTGCTTGCGAACTCTTTCATAAAAATGCTTCTCCTTTCCGAATTCCAAAATTATGTTAGGATTCCCCTGATGCCAATATTGAATAATACAGCTCCAATAACTGCCGTTCCGGCTAATACAGAAGACAACGAGGCTTGTAAAAATTTAGCTCTTAGTCTATGAAGCTGATTTTGCATCCAATCCATAAACAGAAAATAAATGACCAATAATAAGATTGAGGGAAGCACCATAAGGACGTTATATCCCAGCAAAATACTTAAGGCCAAACCGGTGTTAAACGCTAACCCGGCCATCAACAAGATGGAGTAAAAATACGGTAACGCTGTGGCAAATTCAATGACAAACACAATGATCCCAAGCATAATCGCTGCACTTATTGATAATTGCGCAGGCAACCATTTTGAAAATCGTGATTCCGTTTCTTTTTTAGGCTTATAAAAACTAATGAGAACAAGGACGGCTCCGAGCATCGTATAAAACCAACTAGAAATTTTATTGTCAGACATGCTCTCCAATAAACTAAGCACCTGCCCGACCTCCATATAAACCAAGATCCCCATCATAAAATAGCAACATTGTGTGGATAATAAAAAAATCGTTAAACGAGATGCTGATTTTTCTTTTTGCATGAGAAGGATATAAGCCGTGACCGCCAATACTCCAGGGCTTAAAATATCAATGAAAGCACAGAGTGCAATGATAAGAATTGCAGTATTGGAGTCAATGTTATTCGGTATGAATGATTCAATGAGTTCAAACACGAAATCTCCTCCATATTTGATTATTTAGCACACTGTGCTAAAATGATAATAACACAGTGTGTTAAATAAAAGCAAGAGGTGATTTGAGTGCCGAAAATAGTTGATCATGATCACAAAAGAAAATGATCGCTGAAACATACTGGAAAATTATTGAAACGGAAGGCGATGAAAAAGCATCTATCCGAAGAATTGCATCTGAGGCTGGAATGTCTACCGGAGCA
>CALKAN010000097.1 GCA_937983035.1 uncultured Paenibacillaceae bacterium
GAACTAATGGATCCTCAGCCATTCCGGAAAGAAAAGAGCACTCCAAACGAGCGCCTTCCCCCCACCGTTTTCGATTGTTATCCATAACCATGCAAGCGAAACTTCACGCTGGGAATGTTTGCTTTGCCTTGCATAAGCCTGTGAGACCATTCTCCCCAAACGATTCCCGCAAGCGCATTATCCTCCTGCACAAATTTCCGCCGTCGTCAGTGACGGATCTACGATATTTTTTTCTCCCCACAGTTCGTCTTCGATAATTTCTAAAATTTTTCCGCTTTCCTTCAACTCTTGCAAAATTTCGTTATAAGCTTCTCTCAACGATTCCGCATCTTTATGAAAAGCCGCCGCGCCGTAACTCGGCACTCCCTCAATGTCCGGCTGCTCGAAATCCATCACAAACTCCAGCTCGTCGCTGCCTGCTTCCAACATCGCTTTCTGAACCGTCAACTCCGTTGCCGTTGTCACATGCGCGCGGCCGGTTTGCACGGCCGTAATCCCAGCAGCGATATCCGGCACGCGTTGAATCTGATCTTCACTGACCCCGGAGCGAAGCAAAAAATCGATCTCCGTAGCGCCTGACATTACTGCGACTTTAATTTCTGGATTGGCAGCAATATCTTCATAGCTTTTCAAGTTTTCTGGATTGCCTTTTCTGACAACCATGCCTTCCCCGTATTGAATTTCCGGCTCACCGAATGCAACGCTTTTGCACCGATCAGGCGTGATTGCCATTCCTGCAGTAATGACATCAAACTTTCCGTTCTGCACACCCGGAATTAAATTCCCAAACTCTTGCAGTTCTCCTTCAATATTGTGCACGCCCATCTCTGCAAATACCGCTTTGGCGATTTCCACAGCCGCCCCTTTTAATTCGCCGTTTTCTTCATACGCATAAGGCGCTTCATTAGCAAAACCAATTTTGACCGTTCCTTCTTCTAATATGCGATCCAAAGCGTTTTCTGGAGAATGACCTCCTCCGCAAGCTGCTAAAACAAACAAAAATGACATCGACAAAATGATGAACCTAGATTTCCTCATCACGAATAAAAAAGCCCCTTCCTTGTTCATTGAATGTTTTATAATAAATCTTTATATATGGTAACATGAATGCGCTTCATCCTTCACCCGTTATATTTTCCTGTATATTGGTACAATCAAAGCTATGAACAGCTGAACTTTAACTAGCACTGCGAGACGAATATATGCGGGCAAACATGGACTGGTTCCTCCAAAGTACTCTCGATTCAACTTATTACTTTTATTTATAAATAACTGAAATAAGCATTTCATTTATGCCTGCCCGGCCCTGCTCCTGCGTTCCTCAAACAATCTGGGATTACGCTTGCCAAAAGCACGTCTCAATCGACGTTTCGTCTTCATTCCTCACCATTCGTCATTTTTCATCCCGGAAGACCAACTATGGTATAATGAAAGAGCATTATTTTTCCGCTGATGAGTTTGATTTAGAAGAAGGTGTAATGACAATGGAATATACGATCAGGCCGCTGCCGCCTTTCGATTTTTTCAAAATGCTGCAGCGCATCTCGTCAACAGGCAAAACATCGTGCGCTTACATCGATGCAGCTGCGCAAACGTACCGCCGCCAACTTCGCATCAATGACAAAATCGCAACGATGGAAGTGACCTTCCAAGGCGAAGCGGATCAGCCTGTCCTGCATTTGCGCGTACCGCAGAAATTGAGCTACAACGAACAAAATGAGGTTGTCAATTTAGCGCGCCGCATGTTCTCCATCGATACCGATCTGCATAAGTTCTATAATCACCTGTCGCAAATCGAAGCGTTGAAACCGCTCATCGAACCGAATTACGGACTGCGCCTCATCCTCGATCCGACCTTGTTTGAATGTCTGATGAAAACGATCATCAGCCAGCAGCTCAACTTGGCTTTTGCCGGCACGCTCATCGACCGTTTCATACAGCTTTGCGCCAACGTCGCTGGTCATTCCGACTCCGCTTCTTCAGATGCTTGTTCCAGCGAAAGCGATCTGCTCCCGTTTCCAACTCCCGAGCAAACAGCTGCTTTAAGTTATGACCAGCTGCGCGAGCTCGGCTTCAGCCAGCGCAAAGCAGAA
>CALKAN010000098.1 GCA_937983035.1 uncultured Paenibacillaceae bacterium
TCGGTACGCCGTCGCACGAGATTCGAGCAAGAGAAAAACAGACGAACGGAAGTAAAATAATGGGAGATGACATGATGAGAATATTGGGGATTGATCCGGGAATTGCGATCGTCGGATTCGGTTTTATCGACAAAAAGGGAAACCGATTAGTGCCCGTTCAGTATGGATCGATTCAAACCGAAGCGCACACGGAGCCTTCCTTGCGCTTGCAGCAAGTTTATGATGCGCTGCTTCAGCTGATTGATAAATATAAGCCGGATGCGATGGCCGTGGAAAAGCTGTATTTTAACCGCAATGTAACGACGGCTTTAACGGTAGGACAAGCGAGGGGAGTCATCTTGCTCGCAGGGCAGCAGAAACAGCTTCAAATAGGAGAATATACCCCTTTACAGGTGAAACAAGCTATAGTAGGTTATGGTAAAGCAGAGAAACAGCAAGTGCAGGAAATGGTGCGGATGTTCTTAGGTTTGTCGGAAACGCCAAAGCCGGACGATGTTGCGGATGCGTTGGCGGTTGCGATTTGTCATGCCCATTCTGAAACATGGACAGAAAAAATAAAAGAAAGGTTATAGAAATGATCGATTTCATTCGAGGAAAACTGGTACATATCGCAGAAGATTATATTATCGTCGATGTCGGAGGCGTTGGATACCGGGCATTTTGTCCAAATCCATATCGTTTTCCGCAGCAAGAAGAAGTGACTGTTTATACGCATCATCATGTGCGGGACGATGCGATTCTTTTATATGGTTTTGCCAGCAGGGAAGAGCAAAGCTTGTTTCGGCGTTTGATTGAAGTCAGCGGCATCGGACCGCGCGTGGCGCTCGGCATCATGTCAGGAGCGGCGCCGAGGGAAATCGCTGCTTCGATTGAGCAGGAGAACATTCAATTTCTTACGAAATTGCCGGGGATCGGAAAAAAGACGGCCCAGCGCTTGATTCTTGATTTGAAAGATAAAATCCAAACGCTGTTTCCTGCGCTTGAATCGAATGATGATCGCATGCAAACGGCAGGCAGCACGTTATTTGTCGAGCATTCATCCCTGACGCCGGGATGGCAGGAAGCAAAGGAAGCTTTAAAAGCGCTCGGGTATACGGATGCTGAACTGGATGCAGCATGGCCTCGCATCCAAAAGCTTGCCGGCGGCAAAGACGATGCAGAAACATGGATGAAGCTGGCGCTGCAGCAGTTTGACAGATCAAAGCAATGAATGGCGAGAATGGAGGAGCATCATGGAAGAGCGCATTATTTCCGCGAATTTGATAATGGAAGATGAAGAAACAGAGCTGAGTCTTCGTCCGCGTTATTTGGCTGAGTATATCGGACAAGAAGCGGTAAAAGAAAATTTAAAAGTTTACATTGAAGCGGCGAAAATGCGGAAAGAAGCTTTGGATCACGTGCTTCTGTCCGGCCCTCCAGGCTTGGGCAAAACGACGTTGTCCAATATTATCGCCAATGAATTGGGGGTTGGCATCCGCACGACGTCCGGCCCGGCGATCGACAGGCCGGGAGATCTCGCCGCAATTTTAACGAATTTGCAAGAGGGCGACGTGCTGTTCATCGATGAAATTCATCGGCTGAACAGGCAGGTGGAAGAAGTGCTGTATCCGGCAATGGAAGATTTCGCGCTCGACATTATTATTGGCAAAGGGCCGAGCGCGCGCTCCGTTCGATTGGATTTGCCTTCATTTACGCTGATCGGAGCGACGACGAGAGCAGGGCTTCTTTCCGCGCCGCTGCGGGATCGCTTTGGCGTCGTGAATCGTTTGGAATATTATACAGTCGATGAGTTAGCTTATATCGTCACCCGCGCGGCTGATATTTTGTCCGTCGAAATTGCCGAGGAAGCAGCGATCGAGATCGGAAAGAGGTCGCGCGGCACGCCGCGCATTGCGAATCGGCTGCTGAAGCGGGTTCGTGATTTCGCTCAAGTCATCGGCGACGGCATCATCACGAAAGAAATCGCAAGCGAGTCGCTGCAGCGCATGCAAGTAGATGACCGCGGCTTAGACGAGATTGATCATAAGCTGCTTCATGCCATCATCTCGAAATTCCGCGGCGGTCCGGTCGGCTTGGATACGCTGGCTGCGGTCATCGGCGAAGAATCTCAGACGATTGAAGACGTGTATGAGCCTTATTTGATGCAAATTGGCTTTTTGCAGCGGACGCCGCGCGGGCGGATGGCAACTGCGCTGGCTTACGAACATTTAAATATTCCGATGCCTGAATAAGCGAAACACATAAAGGTGGAGATGAACATGCACACTTGCAGCAAGTTATATCGCACAGCAATGGCATTATTGGCCGTGATCGTGTTGTTTTCCCTATTGCCGCCGTCAATTCATGCGGAAGCGGCCGGCGGCGATAAAAACATTCGCGTCAGCTTGTTTATCGCGCAAAGAGGGACCGTTCCTGCGGTAACTTTGCATGCTTCCGGGTTTAATATCAGTGAAGCAGCCGCAGACGGCACGTCAGCAATTTGGCAGCAACTGTCTGGAAGCCGTTCGATTCGGGCTTCTTTAAATCAATATAAAGTGAAGGTGCTGGAAACAGGCGACAGCGGACAAGCGATTTCGATGAAAAATCAGCTTTCGTCTCAAGGCGAGCATGCGTATGTTATTGAGCGGCCGTCTGCTGAAGGCGCGCGGTATATCGTATATGCTGCGCCTTCCGCGAGCAAGCAGGCGGCAGAGCAAGCTAGAGCGCGCATTCAAAATTACGGTTTTGCGGGCAGCGCGTCTGTTTCGGGGCCATACTATTGGAATGCCGGCACTTATTCCAGCGAAGCGGCTGCATGGGATCGCATTCGTGAACTGCCGGCTTCTGCAGGTGAAGCTGTTGTTGCATTAAGCCGCGGAAAACAAGGCGAGGTGCAGTATTCCGCTTGGATCGGCGCGGCAGCTGACCCTTCCGAACTGAGCGGAGCGAAGGCGGCAGCGGCTGGCGGCGAAGAGGCAAACAGGAATGTTTCCCATGTGTTGAAAATGAAAGAACTGATCGACCGGGGTCAGAGCATCGACCGCTTCGAGGCAGATCATAAACGGCCGATCATCATTACGCCCGAGAGCGGTTATATTACCGTGGCGGAAAGGCATGGACGCACTTATCGCGGCGCGATTGAAATCAATTCTTATGCAGATCAATTGGCAGTGATCAATGAATTGCCGCTCGAACAGTATTTGTATGGAGTCGTTGGCGCAGAGATGGGAACAGGCTGGCCGCAGGAAGCGCTGAAAGCCCAAGCAGTAGCCGCCAGGTCATTTGCATTGAGTCAACAAGCGAACGGCATCGCTCATATTTCAGATACGACGTATGACCAAGCTTATCACGGCGTTGCAGCTGAAGCTGCCGATGTCATTCAAGCGGTCGATGCGACGAAAGGAGAAGTGCTTCGGGACAGCGAAGGCCGCATCATCGCTGCATTTTACTTCTCCAACGCGGGCGGCATGACGGCTGCAGCTTCGGAAATATGGGGAGAAGATGTGCCGTATCTTCGCCCGGTGCCCAGTCCGGATGATGGGCCGGAGCAAGGGAAACTGATCTGGGAACGCGTTGTGCTGGCAGATGGTTCAGTCGGGTATGTGCGATCTGATTTCGTCGATGAAACCGGGCAGGCCACGAGCGGCGGATTGCCGATTTTGAGCGTGAACGGAACGAATGTCAACGTCCGGAAAGCGCCTTATGTGGATAATGTGAACAATCCGCCGATCACGCAGGTGAACAAAGGCGACCGCTTGATTCGCATCGGACAGTCGATGGAATCGACCGCTTATCGATGGATTAGAGGCCCGTTTTCCGGCACAGAGCTGGCGGCGATCATCAGCGGTTCGTTAAACGAAGCGATCCGCGGCACGCTGACTGAACTGAAAGTAACGGAGAGAGGCCCTTCCGGCCGAGTGACGGCGATGGAAGCGAATGGACAGCCGATCGAAGTGTCGAACCCTGATCGTTATCGAACCGTGTTGGGCAGTTTGCCGAGCACGCGCTTTGATGTGGAGCAAAACGGGAATTTTGAAGTGATGAGCAGCCGTGGGAAGAAGCGGACCGTGAAAGGCAGCGGCTCTGGATTGCACGCCGTATCCGGCTCCGGCAGCGTGAGCAAGGTGAAAGACGAGATGCTCGCCGTAAACAACAATCAACAGGTTCGTTATTTAACCGCCTATCCTCAATTTCGCTTTATCGGCTACGGCAATGGGCACGGCCTGGGGATGTCGCAGTGGGGAGCGCGCGGTTTGGCTGAATTTATGGGGTATGATTACAAGGAAATTCTATTATACTATTATGATAATGTGACGCTATCGAAGGAATGACTGCTGACATGAACGTTGAAGATTTTCATTTTGAGCTGCCAGAGGAGCTGATCGCGCAGACGCCGCTTAAAGACCGGACAAGCTCTCGGCTCATGGCGCTGGATCGTCAGGCAAACAAGATTGAACACCGCCGATTTACCGACTTGATTGACTATT
>CALKAN010000099.1 GCA_937983035.1 uncultured Paenibacillaceae bacterium
TCGGAAGCGTTGATGAACACCGATCCTTTAAAGCGCGGCGACACCTTGAGCCAATTTTCAATCATAAAATCATTCACGGCCGAAGCAACCGCATTGCCGTAGTCGGGATCTGGATGAAGAGAAAGCCCGAGAATGCCTGATCCCGTCAAAATGGCGTAATCAATGTTAAACCGATCCATGTGATCTTTGATCAAATACTCCGGATCACTGCCCGGCGGCCCTCCGCTCGGCGGCCTGGCGTCCCTGCGGCTGACGCCGACAGGGGAGAAATATCCCGCTCCGCCGATGCCCGTCCCGGTTGCTTTCCATTGCTGATGCCAAGCTTTAGGCAAATAAGGCGTTAAGTCACCGATGGCATTATGCACGTCCGTATCAATAATAAAATTGCTCATATATTTCCATCCTCCTGTTGAACATAAGCGTTTTCAATTTGCGCCAGATCCTCTCATCAAGGAAACAACTACTGTTCAAGATATTCATTGATCGCAATTTGCGCAGCTTCCTCAGCTTCCCTGAGAGCAGTGTTGATGTCCTTCTCCCCTTTGGCGACTTCAGGCAGGACCGCTCTCAACTGAGCATTGACGATATCATCCAGCTCGGTTTTGATCGATGGACTGGCAAATTTAAACGGATGCAATGCAAGGACATTTTTCCCTTCATAAAAACCGGACAGCGATGGATCTGATCCAAACGCCTCTGCGATTTCCCGATTTTGCAAAATCGTCGAAATCCCGATCTTTGAACGATGCATTTGCACTTCTTCTGATGTTACATATGCGATCACCTCGAACGCCTGCTCCTTATGTTCGCTGATCGAAGTCAGATACAAGTAAATCGGATAAGCTTGCGAACCGACATCCGGCGCTTCTTTGAACACAGGCAGCGGCGCAACATCCCAGTCCACATCTCTCATCTCCGGATCACGCCAGCCGCTGAGAAAAGCAAAAGTCGCTGTATTTTCATAAAATTGTTTTTTCAATGAACTGGTGTTAGAAGAAAACAAGTTTGGATTCGATTCGTAGCCAGGGATTTGGTAAAAACGATTAAAGTTTTCGATCATTCGCACAAATTCCGGCGCAGCAATCGCAGGCTTTGTCGTTCCAGGTTGTACATACGGCAGCGAAAGCTGGTTCGTGCGAAACATATGATTCGCAGACAAATTAAATCCGTAATACTGAATATCTTCATCCACGCGCGTCAATGCTCTGGCCATGTCATACAATTCATCCCATGTCATGTTCTCTTCCGGATAAGCGTGGCCGAACTTGTCAAAGATTTCTTTGTTATAAAAAAGCACGGTTGCCCATGTCGTAATCGGCAGCCCGTAAATTCCGCCGTCTGAACTTTGACGCTGGATTTCCAGCGTTGTCGGTTCCAGCAGCGACGTGTCATAATTGTACATTTTGATCAGTTCTGAAAGATCATATTGCAGATCAAAATTGACCAAATGGCTGTTTTGCTGACCGATTGAAATCTCAATCAAGTCAATCGTTTCTCCAGTCGTAATTAATTCTGTTAAGTTCCCATAAACGAATTTCAAGCTGACATGCGGGAATTTTTCCAAGACTTTCGATCCCCACTCTGACATGATCCTTTCTTCCGGATAATTGTTCGAGTTGTAGTAAGCCAGTTCGACCGGTTCAGTCCGAGGCTGGACCACTGGCGATTCAGAGCCTTGATTCGACGGTGACTTTCCTCCGTGCGTGTCTGCGCTTGCACTTGGACTCGGATCTGCAGCATCCCCTCCGCATGCAGCAAGCATCACGCTCAGCAACAGGACAAAAACGAATATTCCAAATTGTTTCCAAGAAGCAGTCATATGCCACCCCTCTTTTTCATGATATTTGAATCCGCTTACAACTATTATGACGATCTTCCATTCAGAAAAACATGGACTTTAGAATGCAGAAACCTGGATTTTTGTCATATCATTGTTTGGCATAAATGATCGCATCGTTCGATCCGCTGTCACATGATCAGCAGCCAAGATTCGGAACAAAAAAGAGGGGCATAAAAAATTCTGTTTAAGGCATCCATTGCTGATGCCAAGCTTTAGGCAAAACAGGCGTTAAGTCATCGACGGCATTATGCACGTCCGCATCAATGATTAAAGTTGCTAACTCATATCATTTCAGCCCTCCCGTTGAACAGCGCATTTTAACTTCAGCTTCTGCTTTGAACATTCCATGAAGCTGTTGAATATGTTCATTGTTCGAATTGCTTACATCTATTATGACTTGCGTGCTGCCAGAAAAACATAGACTATTTCATGCAAAAACCTGGATTTTTGTCATATTTTCATATCGACGTTTATTTATGCATAACATGGCCTGATATGAAATGAAGCAATCAAAAACCTGACAAACCAATGGTTAGAACGCATAAAAAAAGCCTCGAATCGAGGCCTAATCAAACATCAATCTTCGCTGCTCATCGCACTGAATCCATCCTTCGTTCTGAGCATGATGCAGTTTGTATTGATCGTAATTCATGACCATCTGAACATCAAGCTCTATAACCAAATCCGGCATCATGTTCTCATGCAAGGGCAATCGTATGAATTGTATGAAGACTATGCAGAACTGTGGAAAGATCATGAATAATACTTGCTGCGCAATCGTTCCAACACTTAATCCCCCAAGCCAAACTGGCCGGGGGATGGGGGCTGCTGCTGCTTTAATACCCGCTGTTTCTGCGGACTTGCTTCAAAAATCCGGGCACGCTGTCCATCGCTTTCGCGGTCTGATCGTAAGATTCCTCTGCCAGT
>CALKAN010000100.1 GCA_937983035.1 uncultured Paenibacillaceae bacterium
GCAACAGGAGGTAAAGCGAGATGATCCGAGTACTCATAGCGGAAGATCAGAAACTGCTCCGCGGCGCCTTGATTTCATTGTTGTCGCTGGAAGATGACATTGAAGTAGCAGCAGAAGCGGAGGACGGCTTGTCGGCATGGAAAGCGATTCAAGAACATAAGCCGGATGTTTGCTTGCTGGATATTGAGATGCCGGCAATGTCCGGGCTGGATCTTGCGGAGAGAATGAGGCAGGAAGGCTTGTCATCCAAAATTATCATTTTGACGACGTTCGTGCGTCCAGGTTATTTGCAAAGAGCGAGCAAATTGCAAGTGGAAGGTTATTTGTTGAAAAATGAGCCGATTGAATGTTTGATTGCATCGATTCGGAAAGTGATGGCAGGCGAAAAGGTCATCAGCGCAGATTTGGCAGCTGCGCTGTTTCAAGTTGAAGCCAATCCGCTGACTGAACGCGAGACTGAAGTGTTGAGGCTGGCACAGCAAGGTTTGACTACGAAAGAAATTGCGAAAACATTGTTTCTGTCTGAGGGAACGGTGAGAAACTATTTGTCTTTGGCTATTCAAAAGCTCGAAGTGGAGACAAGGCAGCAAGCGACGGAGAAAGCTCGCGAGCAGGGCTGGATTTGAGGCGAAACATATTTGGATGAAGCTTGCCTGATTTGATGCGAAACGATGGAAATATCTCATTTATGGCGATGCTCGAGCAGCCGCGCAAACATATGTTTTAAGTACATGCGATTGCAATAAGATAAAGGGGACGTCGTCTGTTTGCGTGATTTCATGCGCAAGGTGATTAGGATGGGGCATTTCTTTAAATATTTGATGAAATGAGATGTTGGTGAGCGGGTTTTTCTGGCAATGGAAATGATGAAAGATGGACACACTGATATTAACTAGAAATTTTTCTGAAAAAGGAGCCATATGCATGACCAATCAGAACGTAAAAGAGCTGACGGCCGATCAACGCGATCAATTGCTCGAAACATTGCAAGCTCGGTTTGAGAATAACATGGATCGTCATGAAGGTCTGAAATGGGCTGAAGTGCAGGCCAGGCTCGAAGCGAATGCGGACAAGCTGTGGTCGCTCAGCGAGATGGAAAGGACGGGCGGCGAGCCTGATGTTGTTGGAGTTGACGTGATGACGGGCGAGTTTATTTTCATGGATTGTGCAGCCGAAAGCCCTAAAGGCCGCAGGAGCACATGTTATGACGGCGCAGCGCGGGAAGCAAGGAAAAAGCATAAGCCGGAGACGAGCGCGGTCGAAATGGCGGATGAGATGGGCATAGAACTGTTGACGGAAGAACAATACCGGGATTTGCAGAAACTTGGCGAATTTGATCGCAAAACTTCAAGCTGGATCAAAACGCCGGAAAAGATTCGAAAACTTGGCGGGGCTCTTTTTTGCGATCGTCGTTACGATACCGTATTCGTGTATCATAATGGAGCGGAATCTTATTATGCGTCAAGGGGATTTCGCGGTGTTTTGAAAGTTTGATCATGAGAAAAGAAGGGTTCTTCCATCGGCGGAAGAACCCTTCTTTTTTGTCGAAACTGCTTGGATGAACCATCTATGATTAATCCGTATTCGCTTCGATATATTGATTAATTTCTTCTTCGGCGTCTCTTAACGCCTCGTTGATGTCCTTTTCTCCGTCAGCATATTGATAGAAATGCTCGCGCAAGATGCCGCTCGCTTTGGAGTAATGCTTGGAGAAACGCGGAGCGTGTGCCGGAGTGCTCATAAAGATTGCTTCCAAGTGTTTGTCTTTCAGCACAGGGTTTTCAGAACCGTATGCTTCTTGGAATTTCGGATCGTTGAGCAAGGAAATGCGTCCTGTCTTCGTTACGGCATCCATTTGCACTTCGTCAGAAAAGAGAACTTCGAGCACTTTCATGGCTTCGTCTTTGTATTGGCTGTTTTTCGTGACGGAAATCATGTGCATATCGTACATGCCGTACACGTTCGGATTGTCTTCAAAACTTGGATATTGCGCCATATCCCAATCCAATCCTTCGCCGTGCTCTACGATCGTATTCGTCAAGTTCACCATGGCGGACATCGCCACATTGCGGTCTTTCACGAATGCATCGTAGGCGCTGTAACCCCATTGCGGCGGCTTGTTGCCAGGAATCGCATAAATTTTATAGACCGTTTCGAACAATTTCCGGTAAGGCTCGCTGTTGACATTTGCACGTTCAGTTTCTGCATCTACGACGTTAAGTCCCAGTTGAAACATTACTCTCGTTACGTTTTCTGGATCCAACCCGCGGTAAGAAATGCCGTCTTCTTCTCTCGTCAATCTTGTTGCCAGTTCAATCGTTTCATCCCAAGTCATTCCATCTTTCGGATAGCTTACGCCAAATCTGTCGAAAATTTCTTTGTTGTAATAAAGAACGTTGTACTGACGGTTATATGGAAGACCGAACAGTTCTCCGTTGCCAGGAATGGCTAAGATCGTGTCAATTGCCCCCTGATCAAAACGGTTGAGATCAATATCGTATTTATCGATTAACGGGATGAGATCCTCGAACAAATTCAATTCTTGCCAATTGGCCATGCTGCCGTTCCAAGTAGTGATCAGATCCAATTGACCATTGGACATAATGTATTCTTCTAAAGGATTTTCGCTTCTTTCGATTCTTTCAACGGAAATGTGCGGATATTTCCTTTGCAGCGGTTCATTGATTAACAGTTCCAAATCTTCGTCAATGATCCATTGGCCTGGATACAATTTCAATACGACCGGATCAAGATTTTCTTCTTCTGCAGGGGCAGGGGTTTCCGTTTGTTCTTCTTGCTGCGTCCCAGTGTTATTCGGTTCCGCGTTGTCTTGTGAGTCTTGGCTGGAACATGCGGCCAGCATCATCATGGACAAAAGCATCAATGCAATGAATAGTACAGTTCTCTTTCTCATATGTTGACCCTCCCTTTTAAATTTTAAATAACCAACATTATTATATCTAAACTTTGTAAAACAAATATAAAATTTTTGTTAAAAAATTGTTAAAACTTGAAAAAGGATACAATTTTCCATATTCTATGTGATTTTATAGTTTGTGCATTTTCGTCAAACTTGAGAACATTGCAGTTTGTGATTGCATGCCTGACATATTGCAGTTTTTTGCATTTTCGATTGAGACTGAGACAGTAATTCTTTCTCTGCCTTTTTATAAACATTTGTAATTTCCGAACTTTTTGTTTCACGCATGAAATTGAGTCTGCGCTTAACGCAGTTTCCTGCGATTCGGAGTTAACGCAAATAATGAATGCTTTTGATGCATTTAAACTCTACTGAGTAATCTATATTCTGTTTAGGAAGAAATTTGAATGCATGGAGATTGCATTTTTTATAAAAAATTCCAAGATTTTCTGAAAACGTATGTTAAAATAAGTGCATGCGCGAATGAAAAGCAATGCTGACTTTCGATCAGCCGGGAGGAGGAACCGAGCATGAGCAATGAATATGCGCTGCGATTAAGCAAGCCTGCATATTCCGATTTCGGAAAAGAGCAGCATTTGACGCCGTTATTGGAAAATATGGAGGATGCGTCGATTGCTGATTGGCAGAAAAAACGAGAAGAGCTTGTTGCACAGTGGGAAGACGTGATCGGCAAGCCGTCTTTTACGGATTATGCAAACGAACTGGAAATAGTTGATCAAATTGAGCATCCGGATTTTCATGGAACGCTGTACCGCCAGTCTACGGGTCCTGGAGCCAAACAGCTCGTTTTATTGATGGAGCCGACCCGGCATGTAAGCTCTTCGAGGCCAGGCGCTGTCGTGCCGTTTTATCATCCGGACCCTTCTGCGGGGTATGATCTGAAGGAGAAGAAACCGCTGGAAGACAGAAAGACGATTCAATTTGGGCTTCATTTAGTCCGCCAAGGATATGTTGCGGCATGCACGGAAGCGTTCCCTTTCAATACGGTGCCGGAACCTGAAAACAATAAAGGATTCGCATGGTGGCAGGCAGGAGCAGACAAGCTGCTGCAAGATCATCCGAATTGGACCGGGATTGGCAAGCTGATTTCGGATACGAGCCGGGCAGTAGATTTGCTTCTAAGTCAGGAGAACATCGATAAAGAACGAATCGTTGCAATCGGACATTCTTTAGGCGGGAAAATGGCATTTTGCACGGCTGCGTTCGATGAGCGGATTAAGGCAGTGATCGCATCAGATTTCGGCATAGGATGGGATTTCACGAATTGGGATGCGGACTGGTATTTCGGCAAGCAAATTCATCAGGAAAATTTTCATTTGCAAAATCATCAATTGCTCGCCATGATCGCGCCTCGGCCGTTTCTTTTGATCGGCGGAGAATACGACAAGCCGGAGAGTTGGCAATATGTATTGGAAGCAAAGAAAATTTATCAACTGCACGGAAAAGAAAGCGCACTCGGCTTTTTAGATCACGCTTCCGGACACCGCCCTCCGGAACATGCCGTCGATGCGGCATACAAGTGGCTGGCTGAACAGTTTGATTGGCCGTACAGCGAATGGAGAAAATAAAGCTTGCAACAGGCATGAAATATAGCATGCCGCTTTGAGACATGAAGACAGCGGCGATGGCAGGCGGCGTCCGGCATTTTAAGCGTTATGGGTCGTGCTGTAAAACGGGAAAATATATATGAAAAGGAATTGACAGTTAACAAATTCCGTCAGGCTTTTTGCCCGGCGGATTTTTTGTGCTGTG
Organism: uncultured Paenibacillaceae bacterium; assembly: GCA_937983035.1. GTDB lineage: Bacteria > Bacillota > Bacilli > Paenibacillales > CALAME01 > CALKAN01. The sequence continues at coordinate 4,694 of CALKAN010000100.1, forward strand.
CATCTCGCAATATATTACCCTTTTATGCCAACTTCGTTCATTGTGGAAGGTCAGACGCGTTACATATAATGAAAATGGTTGCGGACCATTTTTTAGAATATGAAATTACAGGAGGGAAATGATGTTGAAGTCTCGGCAAATGCTTCTTATGCTTTCCGCGTTTTTGTTTTTTGCGGCTGTCGTTTCAGCATGCAGCGGCGAACAATTAAGCGAAAGCAGCCAAGCGCCTGCAGGAAATGAACCAAATTCAGAAACCAGTTCCTCTCAAGCGGAAAACTATGCGGAAGCTGAAGATGTGCAAGAACCTGTTAAAGTAACGGCTTATTCTTATTGGCGTGAATTCAGCGACGATTATTGGAAACAAGTGCTGATCAACCCAGTCAAAGAAAAGCATCCTCACATCGATTTGGAAATTATTATCCCGAAAGACGGGAATGGAACGAATCACTTGAAAGAATTGATCGTTGCCAATGAAGCTCCGGATCTGGTGATCAGCGATATCGGGACAGCGCCGGGAATCGCGGAACTCGGCTACAACTACGATATGACGGAGCTTGTCGCCAATTCAGACATCGATATGGTTCATTTCGATCAAAATGTGTTGGAATATATTCGCGCATTGGATGTGAACGGCGGCCTGATCACCATGCCTTATTCTTCTAATTTCATCGCCTTGTTTTACAATAAAGACATTTTTGATCGTTTTGGCCAGGAATACCCTTATGACGGGATTACGTTTCCGGAAGTGGTTGAATTGGCGAGAAATTTAACGCGAACGGAAGACAATCAGAAATATATCGGATTCGACCATAACAGCATTCACTTTTTGGCAGGCGGAATTACGAGAGATTTCTTTGATCCTGAGACCGGTTTGGCGAATTTGTCCACCCCTGAATGGCGCATGGCATACGAATTGTTAGTCGAATTAATTCATATTCCCGGCAATCGTTTTCCGGGAGAGGATGACTACCATATTACGAGATGGCATAATGAAGCGTTCTACAGAGATCAATACGTGGCGATGGCAGGAGTGCCCAACTTGATTTCGGCGGGATTGCAAACCGTGCCGGACATGAACTGGGACATGACCGCTTACCCTGTCTTTGAAGACTTTCCGAGAACGGCACAGGCTGCGGGAGGAAGGGGACTGTTTTTAAACCCGGCAAGCGATGTGCTGGAAGATGCATTTAAGGTAATTGAGGCTGCGCTGTCAGAAGAGAATCAAATCATTATTTCCAGCAACGGAGAGCAGCCGGCGCTGGTGACGGAACGAACGATTGAAGCGTTTTGTTCCAACTTGCCTTACACGGAAGGGAAAAATGTGAAAGCCGCTTTTTACAATAAGCAAAATTATCCAACCAACCCGACGATTTATGATGGATACGCGATCGGCATCGTATACAATCATTCTTTGGAATTGTATCAAGGAAAAGATATCAATACGGTTATACGTGAAACAGAAGAAGCAATCAACCAGAAAGTGCGGGAGCTTTCAGGACAATGATGCAGATGATGGCACAGGGATGACGAATCGGTTTGGCAGGGGGATTGCCCAAGGCATCCCCTTTCCATTTGGTCAGGTGAAAATATTTACGCTGTTAAACGTGCGATTTGAACATGAAATCATCAAAAAAATTAAAAGAGAAACATGAAATATGAGCTAGTCCAGCGTAAGGTGATCGGGAAAACGCTGGCTGCGGAATTGGCCTGGCGGCACGCCTACTGCGCTTTTAAATACTTTCGTAAAGTAGTTGGCATGGATGAAGCCCGTCTGTTGTCCGATCGCCTCGACAGGCATGTCCGTGCTGCGCAGCAGTTCCATCGCTTTTTCCAGCCGGATTTTGTTTAAATATCTGGTCGATTCCCGGAATAATTTAATCAGATGGTATTTGGAAACGCCCAGCTCTGCAGAGACATCGTCCAGACGCACTTTGCGATCGTACTTATTTTCCAGCAGCTCGATGGCTTGATTTACGATTGCCGGCCGCTTGTCTGGAAGCGCGTGGCCGCTGCAGTATCGATACAGCTCCAGAATAAATTGATAGGTGAGAAGCGAAGCTTTGTACGCGTCTTTAATTTGCTTAT
>CALKAN010000101.1 GCA_937983035.1 uncultured Paenibacillaceae bacterium
CTGAACGATGTTTCATATCAATGTGAAACCGCATTAAATCCAAGCTTTTAGATTCACTTGACGGATAAATTCTTTATGGCTCATCGCTTCTTTTTTCTTTTCTTCAGACATTTCGTCTTCGTCGCTGTTGAGAACGCTGTAGAACAATTCTTTGTTTCGGGTGGCAAGCGCATAATTGATCAAAGCTTCTTTTTCTACTCGTTCTGCCTCTCTCTTAATAATCTCTTTTTCAAGTTCTATGTCTGAACCAGGGACGTAATAATGCCTTCCCATTTTAGGCACTCTAATGACGTATTCATAAACAGTGTCCGGATTTTTATCATAAGCGATAATATAGCCGTAACTTCCAACGGGAAGGTTTTGCTCGAACTGATCTCCGACGATGATAACCCTCTGACCCAATCGAAACACGGTTTTCCCCCCATTTCACAAATATCGTCAAACGATTGCAGTATACTTTAGTCATTAGTTTACTAAAAAAAAAGAAAGGTGTCCAATCGAGCATATGCAAACACAGCCCAAATTTTGTGATTTTTGGGCAATTTCGCTATAATATAATCCATTCAAAGACCATGTTATCTTAACATATGTCATAGGAGGTGCCCGCTTGCTTGAATTTTATAAAAAATATTACAAAACGATCTTTGACATTGCATTAATCGTCATTACAGTTCTTCTCGTCATGTGGCTCTTCAGCTTTTTGTACAACATAGCAGCACCGGTTTTCTTATCTTTCATCATCTTTGCGATCATAGAACCGCTGGCGAGATTTCTAAACAAAAAAGGATTGAAAAAATCAATCGCCACCGGAATATCCATGCTGCTGTTTATCATCATTCTTCTAGGCATTCTGTTCGGCGTAGGCATGCTGATTGTGACTCAAGCGACGAATTTAAGCGTGAAACTGCCGGCCTATGCAGACACGCTTGCCAAAGAAATTCAAAGAATCACCCAATACGTTCAAGCACAAAGCCAGCTGATTCCTGACAATGTGCTGAATCGGATCACAGAATTTTTAACGACATTGACGGACAAGCTTGGCGGATGGGCGGGCGCCTTTTTAGGGTGGCTGGCCGGTTTTCTCAGTTCTTTCACTGCTTTCATCGTCCATTTCCTGCTCGGCATTATTCTCGCTTATTTTCTAAGCGTGGAAATCGACACTTGGAAAAGAGTCGCGCAGGAGAAAACGCCGAAAACATTCAAAAAAGCTTACAGCTTCTTAAAGGAAAATGTATTCCTCGGGCTGGTCGGCTACATTAAAGCACAAAGCATTTTGGTTTCCATTACTTTCGTAATCATCTTGGCCAGCTTATTGCTGATGCGAGCGGACAATGCATTCACCATTTCTTTAATCGCTGCTGTGCTGGATGTGCTGCCTGTCGTCGGCGTGTCAACTTTGTTTATTCCTTGGATTATCTATTTACTTGTTGTAGGCCAAACCGCCAAGGCTCTATGGCTGCTTGTGCTGCTGGGAGCTGTTGTCGCGGTCAGACAAGTATTAGAGCCAAAAATTGTCGGAGAATCGCTCGGCGTGTCTGCATTTACGATGCTTGTCTTTATGATCGTTTCCCTGTCGCTCTTTGGAGTTGCCGGATTAATTTTATCGCCGATCCTGATTATATTAATGAAGGCATTGCATGAACAAGGATATTTAAAGAAATGGATCCGCGCGCCGGAAGATTATTAGCAAGAAACAAAAAATGAGGAAGGAATCATCATCCTGCGCATGATTCCTTCCTATTATATTACCTTTCTATGACCCACAAGCCTTCCTTGGAAATCGTCAGTTTCTCAAATCCCGTTTCTGTCACTGCATAAGAATTTTCAATCCCGACAACCCCTTCTCCAGGAAAAATCAGCTTCGGTTCAATCGCGATGACCATGCCCGGCTGCAACTCGTATTCGAAGCCTTTGGCAAGCACCGGCCATTCATCGATCTCCATGCCGATCCCATGCCCTAAAAATCTCACCCGGTCTTGGCCGTATCCCATAAAATGTTCGCTGTAACCTGCATACTCTGCTTCTTGCAATGCCTGCACATACAAATGATCGCATTTGACTCCGGGTTTCAAGTTCGATTCGGTTTGACGCAACACTGACTCGCACCATTCATAAGCTTTGGTCAGCTTTTCCGAAAGCGATCCGAACACCGCCGTTCGCGTCTGATCAATCACATAACCGTCCAGATTGCAGCCAATATCGATGAGGATTGGTTCCCCTGCTTGAATTTCCCTTCTGCTTGACCCTTGCGGACTCGCTGCACTCAGCCCTTGACCGCCTGCCGGTCCTTCGAAATAAGTCGGCTCCGCGGCTGTGCGTCCTGCAGCAACCATGCCTGTAATGATTTCTTGGTTATAAGCCCGCATTCGCATGATGCCGTGATGTCCTTGCCCCCGCAAATGATACTCGATATTCTGAATCAGTTCCAATTCAGTCATGCCGGGACGCATGTTGGCAACAGCTTGATTCATCGCATAATCAACAAGACGCCCGGCTTCTTTGATTTTTTGTATTTCATCTGCTGATTTCAGCATGCGCTGTTCACGAATGAGTTTGGACCCGTCTGCCCACTCCGCATCGGGAATGACTGATTGCAGACGCTGAAACAATTGAACGGGAAGCACATCAAATTCCGTCAACAGGATCGGCCGATTCTTTTGAAATATGGAAGGGTAATCCGATGCCAATGTCTTGCCGAACGCACGAAAAGAACCGAGATCTTTTACTTGAACGTTGGCTTCTTTCATTGCTCTGGACACGCTTCTGCGCACATAAAAAATCGGATCGCCGGATGCAGGAACAAACAAATAACCTTGCTGCATAGAACCGGTGTAATAGTAAAGATCAATATTTTGCGTAACAAGAAAAGCATCCGCGCCCTGATCGATGATTTTGCTTTGCAATTGATGCAGCCTAGAAAGATCCGCCATATCCTATCTCTCCTCTGCTGAATATTAAAAATGTTTGCAGCCATAAAAAAATAATGCGGTATGCCGCATGAATTTACATGCATTCTACAAAATTATGGTAAACTATATTCAACGAAATTTCCACTAGAAAAGACTTTGCTTAAAAATCTCTTGCACCAATGAAGGAGGAAAAACATTGAACGTATTTGAAGCCATCCAACAAAGAAGAGAAATTACCCGTTTCCAAAACAAAGCGATCGAACCAAACATATTGGAACAATTGCTGGATGCAGGATACTTGGCCCCCGCGGGCAACAATTTGCCTTCCCGCGAATTCATACTGGTGACAGACCGCAGCATGCTTATGCATTTGGAACAAACGACGCCGTTTATGCCGTGGTTAAAAGAAGCGAATGCAGCGATCGTCGTCACCGGACGGCCGGATATCAGCAAATATTGGGTGCAAGACGCTTCGATTGCTTGTGCATTTATTTGGCTTGCTGCCACAGAATGCGGGATCGGCACAGGGTTCGGCGCGGTATACCATGCGCACGATCCGGAAGAATCCGAGAGGAGAGAGGAATACGTCAGGCACGCATTGAACATTCCAGCTGACCGAAGAGTGCTGGCCATCTTAGGATTCGGCTATGCTGCTGAAGAACCCAAACCGAAAAAACACTTGCCTAGAGAGGAAATTGTGTTTTATGAAACGTTTGGGAAAAACGAGCGTTAAATCCATTTCAATGACCATATGTTTCATCGATCTTGGCAACTGCAGCAAAATAAGCAGCTCGGTGTTAATGCAAGTATAGTTCCGCGCTCGATTTTACTTGCCATGATATCGGCTCCAACACGCCGAAAATCCGCGGATACTCCACTTGAATGATCATAATGACGCCGGGCTTGTGCAATGTGACCTCATAATCATAGACAGGATGAACGTAGTGATAGGGGAAATTTGCCTCCTCCCCTATCACTTCAAATTCTAAAACATCAATGCGTGATTTGAAGAAAGCATCCTGCAAAGGCATATTCGCGTCGTCCAACTGCAAATTTGATCTTAAACAGCGCATCGCTGTTTTCAAAGCTTTCTCTCCATCGATGGAAAGCACGCCATGCGCTAACTTTTCCTCGTCTACTTGTTGAGCGGCGGCATGAACGGCATAATTGAGTCCGTATTTCGCTCTAAAAAAAGCATGGACCGCCAGTTCTTGATCCGCTTGATAAGCGTGCATCAATATGAAAATCGGTGCAAACAACAGGATCCATAACAATTTATCCATCTTTTCACCTGTCTTTTATGCTGATTTCATGACGGCTCACGGCACGTATTCACTCATCTTCATCCCTGCCGCCCCCATTCTTTCATTCGGAGAAGGCCCGGATATTCCCATCAATGGATCTAATGCAAACAATGTTCCATAAGGATAGGTGATTTTTAAATAGATTCCTTCACCTCTTGGAACAGGACGATGCGGCAATGTTGCGTCATGGCCGCTCGTTGAAGCAATCACATACTCAAGCTTGTCGGGATCAAATCCGACTGACTGCAGCCGCAGCTTAGAAGCAGCCACCATCTCGGCATCAATGAAGCCATGCATGCCGTTTGCCCCAATTTCCAACAAATAATCCACTTCTTGCTGCAATGCGACATGCCTCATAATGAGAACATGCCGATATACAGGCGTAAACATGAACCAACATAACATGCCGGAGATTAATATAAAAACTAGCAATTGTCTCATGTAAACTTCCCCGCTTTAAGCTCAAGGATTCAGCGATCCGATCTGAGTCACGGCGCGATTGCCCTGTTGCTGGATTTCTCCTCTCAATCCCGATCCGTCCGTTCCTGCAACGATGCTGTTAAACAATAAAATGACAACTAAGATCATCATCACGGTCATTAAAATATTTCTCATCTGCAATCACCTCAAATTATTTTTATTTTTTAAAAATAAGCAGCTTATATGAATGCATCATATTCAATGCAAAGTTTGAAACAACCGCATTCCTTCTTCGACCCAAGGATAAATAAATACCCGAAACGTATTCAACAGCGGAATTCCTGCCAGCACAAACAATACATATGAATGGGTTTCAGTTCGGCTTTCCTGCACCATCGCCATCTTCTGCTTGTAATCCGCCACCCTTTGCCGCAGCAGATCGTAATATTCCTGATCATCTTTCGCGATCAAGCTTTCGATCGTTTCGGCAAAGCTGCATGCCTCCTCGGTCCCCAGCCTCTCGCGAAAACGAAGCAGCGCCGTTTCGGCATGCTCGTACCATTCGTTCAGCAGCAGCTGCATCTCTTTGCGGATCATGCGCGTCTGCGGCATGCAGCGCCGCAGTTTTGCATGAATATTTAATTTGGAACCTTGATAATAGAGCAAATGATAACTGACCAAATAAATTTCCCGGGCAATGCGATCGCTGCGGTGCCGGCTCAACTTGTCCATGATCCATCGATCTAACAAAAACATCGCTGCAAAGGCGTAAACCGCTGCCGCGCCCCATGTAAAAACAGACTGTCCGAGCGCATAATTCACAAGCCAGCCAATTCCGCATATGACCAAACAACCGTTTTTTATAAGCAAATAAACCGCAGGCTGGAGCGGAATGCCGCAGCCGGCAAGCAATTGGCGGTATTCATCGATCTTCGCTTGCTTATAAAACTTGGCGACCGCTTTTTCTATGCGGCTTGCATGCTGTTCATCGGTGAAAAAATGCCGCAAATCATACTTTCGCCATCTGCGGCGGCGATAGGTCATGCTGAAAAACAGAAAGAAGAAAACACAAAAACTAAGGCCAAACAACAGCAAATAGACCAATGCTTCCATCGCGTTCACAAATAAGATCGCTGTCCTCGATTTGAATCCCTCCTTTAAATTCGTTTCATCGACAAATAAACTCCCATGAGAAAAGAGAGAAATATTAAAAACACCGCATCAAGCAGCATGCTCTTCCCTTCTGGATTCACAAAATAATATTCAACGGTTTGTGCCGGATTCAATTTATAATTTACAAACATGAACAAAAGCAAAAATAA
>CALKAN010000102.1 GCA_937983035.1 uncultured Paenibacillaceae bacterium
TTAATCCTGAACTGTTTGAAGAAGCAGCCGAAACGGCTCTTTATAATAAATGGAAAGAAATGACGGATCAGTACGGACAGCATTTGCAGCAAGGAGAGGAAAAAGAAGCATTAGAACTGTTAAAAAGCTTAGCTCCGCTTATCCATGACTATTTCGATCATGTAATGGTCATGGCAGACCAGGATGAGCTGAGAAACAACCGTTTGGCTTTCTTAGCGGCCATGTCGGCTGATTTTGCTAAATTTGCGGATTTCTCCAAACTTGTATGGGATAAATAATGGACGGTGGTTTCGTGAAAGAGAAGCGGTCCTCGCCAGTCGTTTATGTCATTTCGGATGCGGCCGGAGATACGGGAGAGGCTGTCGTGAAAGCGGCAGCCGCCCAATTTGACTCCAAAGACATTGAGATTCGAAGAGCCCCTTTTGTCACTTCCCAAAACGACATCGATCGAGTGATGAAAGAAGTTCTGCATCATCGCGCGATCGTCGTCTTTACGCTCGTTATTCCTCATTTGAGGGAGTATTTAGTTACGCAAGCGATCCATTACCGCATTGAGCATGTCGATTTATTAAGTCCTGTCATTGAACGATTGGAACGGCGGCTTGGACAATCTTCCAGACATCAGCCGGGCATCATCCATCAGATGGATGAAGATTATTTCAAACGGATTGAAGCCGTGGAATTTGCCGTCAAATATGACGACGCAAGGGACAGCAGCGGAATTTTGAAGGCGGACATCGTGTTAATCGGCGTGTCGCGCACGTCGAAAACTCCGCTTTCCATGTATTTGGCCCATAAAAAATTTAAAGTGGCCAATGTGCCGCTTGTGCCGGAAATTAAACCGCCGAAGGAGCTGTTTATGATTCCTAAAGAAAAAATTATCGGCTTGAAAATCAATCCCGGCAAATTGAACGAAATTCGGAAAGAGCGGCTGAGATCTCTGGGGCTTTCTTCAAGCGCCAGCTACGCCAACAAAGACCGCATTCAAATGGAGCTCAATTATGCGGATGAATTGATGAAGCAGCTCGGATGTTTCACGATTGACGTTTCCAACAAGGCGGTGGAGGAGACGGCCGGCACGATTTTGGAACGGATGAATTAACACTTTTTCCCTTCATGAATTATTCACCTTTACAGCAGGATTTTTGTGCGAAAGATCGTATATATTATTACAAGATGAAAAATAATCGAAGTTATTGCATTGTCGTTGACGCAGATGCTTGTCCGGTTAAATCTGAAATTATTCAGGCAGGAAAACAGTTCGGCGTTCCAGTGCTCATGGTAGCGTCGCACGATCATCAGTTGACGGACGAAGCGGGCGTGAAGGTGCAATATGTTGACCGTTCAGATCAATCAGCAGATCTGTATATTTCCAATTATTTGCGGAAAGGGGATATTTTGATTACGCAAGATTTTGGATTGGCTGCGATTGGATTGGCGAAACAAGCGATCGTTCTTTCGATGAGAGGCCAAGTATATACAGATCGAACGATTGATTTTTTATTGGAACGGCGGCACGCCCATGCGAAACATCGCAGAGGAGGCGGAAAGCATAAAGGCCCAAAAGCGATGACGAATGAAGATAAAATGACATTTCTACAAACTTTGACAACAATTTTGCAAAATTTGCAGGAATTAAGGCATAATTAGCGAATATTAGATATACGTTCATTTCTTTCAGGGATGGAGTGTGAAAACGAATGACAGCGTATCGAATTCCTGAGGAAGTGATCACGCAAATTCTGGAACAGACGAACATGATTGACGTCATCGGCAAACATGTTCAGCTCAGCAAGCGCGGAAAAAACTACGTAGGATTATGTCCGTTCCATGATGAGAAAACTCCATCTTTCACTGTCACGCCGGAAAAAGGCATTTATCATTGCTTTGGTTGCGGAAACGGCGGCAACGTGATTAAGTTTTTGATGGAAATTGACGGCCTGTCCTTCAGAGAAGCTGCAGCTGAATTGGCTGAGCAATTGAATATTCCAGTCACTTGGGACGCCTATGAGGCAACCGGCAATGATCCAGCGCAAAGCTTGCGCTCACGTTTATTCCAAGCCCATGAATTAACGGCGAAATTATACAATTTCATATTGAAGAATACGCAGCACGGAAAGAGAGCCATGGATTATTTGGAGAAACGCGGCATCACCAGCAAGATGATCGATGCGTTTCAAATCGGCTATGCGCCGCCGGAATGGACCATGCTTTGCCAATTTCTTGAACAGCGCTCCTTTTCATTGCAAGAGATGGCTCTCGGCGGTCTGGTCTCGGAACGAGCGAGCGGAGTTTACATCGACCGATTTCGCGATCGGGTCATGTTTCCCATATTTGATCATCAAGGAAAAGTCATTGCTTTTTCAGGGAGAACGATGGGTGATGACACACCGAAATATTTAAACTCCCCCGAAACGCCAATTTTTAATAAAAGCAGGCAATTATATAACTTTCATTCGGCAAAGAGGGCTGTCAGGCAATCGAAAGAAGCCGTCTTGTTTGAAGGTTTCATCGATGTCATTATCGCATGGGGCGGCGGCGTTCATAACGGAATGGCCGCGATGGGAACAGCTTTAACGGAGGAACATGCCAAACAGTTAAGGCGAATTGCTGATCATGTCGTGATCTGTTACGACGGAGATGAAGCAGGACAAGCAGCGGCGGAAAGGAGCTTGCAACTGTTAAATGAAGCTAAACTTGACGCTGGCGTTGCTTTGCTGCCCAACGGGGCGGATCCTGCGGATTACATTTTATCAGAAGGCGCCGATCGCTTTCAGAAAGAAGTGCTTCAAGCAGCGGTTGCCGGAATGAAGTTCAAGCTCATGCGATTGGAGAGAAGGTTTAATTTGCATCGCGAAGAAGAGCGGTTAAAGTATGTTCACTCCGCATTGCGAATGATTGCAGCATTGCCGTCTCCGATCGAAAGAGAGCATTATGTGAAAGAGATCGCGCAAGACTATGGATATTCAGTTGAAGTGTTGAAGCAAGAAATTGCTGAAATCGTGAGCAATTTGGAAAAAAAACGAAGAAACGGGGATAAAAAACGTTTTCAGTGGAATAATGTAATGAATGAAACAACGGATAAAGCAAATCCTGCGCTCTTGCCGGCCTATCATAATGCTGAACGGCATCTGCTCGCCATCATGATGCAGAGCCGCGATGTGACCATGCATGTGCAGCAAGAGTTGGGCGACCGTTTCAACGTAGACATATACGCAGCATTAGCTGCCTATTTATATGCATATTATTCAGAGCACGAGAAACTTCATATAAATCAATTTCTTGCCATGCTGCAAAATGAGCAATTGGAAGAAACGGCGGTTGCGCTCAGCGTCATGGGCGCGAATCACGCCACGCGGCCGGAAGTCATCGATGATTACATCCGGCAAATTAAAAGGCATGCGGAAGTGAAGCACATTGTAAAGCAAATGAAGGAAGAGCGAGATCAAGCTGAGAGGTCAGGCAACTTCATTTTAGCCGCACAAATAGGAAAAGAGATTATTGCCCTGGAACGCGGATTGTGATCGGATGATGAATCGTGCGGAATTCCGGGGAGGAGGGAGTAGTAGTATTATGGCGAACGATCAGCAGCATACAGATTTAGAACAACTGGAAGGAAATGAGATGGATTTGGAGCAAGTGAAATCTCAATTGATTGAATTAGGCAAAAAACGCGGTACGTTAACTTACAAAGAAATTATGGATAAATTGGGTCCGTATGATCAGGATCCTGAACAAATTGATGAGTTTTTCGAGCAGTTGTCTGATCTTTCTATTGAGGTTTTGAATGAATCCGACGAAGAAGACATCGATCTTGATGACGAAGATGAGGAAGAAGACTTCGATTTGGATGATGATCTGTCATTGCCTCCAGGTGTGAAAATCAACGATCCGGTCAGAATGTATTTAAAAGAGACTGGCAAAATGCCGCTATTGACCACGCAATAAGATA
>CALKAN010000103.1 GCA_937983035.1 uncultured Paenibacillaceae bacterium
GCCCTTCAATCCCGCGCATTCGACAGCAATGTTGTTTGAAACCGCATTCAAAAAACTTAAATTTCGGTTCCAATAATTTTCCTCATTGTTCCCCCCTCCCCTTCCTCCGTTCAGACAAAAATTGGAGGAATTATTTTCCTTCATCATAATTTAAATGAAGATTTTTTTCAATATGATCCAGCAAAGATTAATACAGCTTTTCTGAAACCGCTTGTGCTGTCCTTTCTCTATACTTATCCGCTGTTTCTTTCAATTTCAGAGAAACGCCGGCATGCAGCATTTCTATGACTGCCATTTGCGACATTTGCGATGAAAACGAACTTCCTTCCAGCGGATTCTCTCTTGCAGCAATATACAGTAAAATATCTGCAATTTGCGTAATTGGGGACTTGGCGTTTTGCGTAATGCATATAATGCAAGCACCAGTCTGTTTGGCGATTCGCAAATTGTCAATCGTATCTTTCGTGCTGCCTGAAACAGAAAGCCCGACCACAACATCTTGTTCTGAAAGAAGCGAAGCCGCAATGGCTTGAAAATGCGAATCCTGCTTTGCGTCGCTTTTCTTTCCGATTCTGCTGAACGAATGTGCCGCTTGGATCGCAGTAAGTCCTGAAGATCCGACCCCAAGAAACAAAATTGTTTTGGCATGGGTCAATTTCTCAATCGCTTTTGTCAATTCATCCCGGTTGATGATCTTCCCGGTTTCTTCCAAAATCAACCGATGAGAGGCGATCACTTTATTTACCAAGCCGTCAGCATCGTCCTTTTCGCTAATATTTTTATCCAGCTGCTTCTCCATCAGCGCCAAATCTTGCGCCAACATTAATTTAAAATCTTGAAATCCTTTGTACCCAAGCTTTCGGCAAAATCGCAGCACGGTCGTTTCTCCAACCCCCGCCTTTTCCGCAACCTCTGTCACTGACATATAGATGATGTCTTTTACATTTTCCAGTACATACATGGCCGCTACTGCTTCCGTCTTCGTCAAAGACTTTAAATGGCTGCGTATTTTTAAAATTGCCGGCAGCTTCTTGCCGAATGTGTCTCGTTCCATATCATCCCGCCTTTTTTTATTTTTTCTCATCCATCCTCCTATAGCGGTTCTCTCATCTATTCATTGCACGCAGACTTCTTAAACCTTTCGCTGCTTCGATCTGGTATGCTCATTGCTCAGATCTATTTGGCCGGCACCTTTTTAACTGTGCAAGTTCCAGCAATTATGATCCCCTCTGAGCATGTCCAAACGCATTCCCATGATTCATAACATACGAGCACATTGAGGCACGATCCGAGATAATCAGGAATTTGTTCAACAGATCATCATTGCCCAATCGTCCCAGAGAAATTCAACCGACAGCGCCGATGTGAAAGAGATCATGCTCAAATGGGAAACACCGCTAACATTCAACCGCCAAACTGAGCAAAAGGGATAACAGACGCAAATAGAATAAAACATATCGCTAGAGCCAGACGCAAAACCTGATAAAACGATCAAGTTTTAATCGTCATTTGACCGGTTTTGATCCATCCCATCTTCCTCATGAATTCGGAGATCGCTAAACTAATCACAGCCGGTGCAACAACGTAAAATATCAACATTTTCAGCCAAACAGCTCCGGAAAAGCCCATCGTCGTCAATGTCATGATCGGACCAACTAATCCGCTCGTTCCCATGCCGGCGCCTGCAGCGTTATTCATCATCTGACCGATCGTCGTTGCAAACGGCGCGACAATGATGCCTGCTGCCGTAGGCGGAACTAATATTAACGGATATCGCACGATATTCGGAATTTGCAGCATGGAGGTGCCTAAACCGATCGCCAGCAAGCCGCCGATTTTATTTTCTCTGTAGCTGCTGACCGCAAAACCGACCATCTGAGCACAGCAGCCGACTGTTGCCGCCCCCGCAGCCAAGCCGCCTAAATCGAGCATTAACGCTAATGCCGCACTGGAAATCGGCGCGGTAAGCGCAAGTCCCATCAAAGTTGCGACAACGATGCCCATCACTATCGGCTGCTGCTCCGTTCCCCACTCAATCCATCTCCCTAAAGTCGTCATCAA
>CALKAN010000104.1 GCA_937983035.1 uncultured Paenibacillaceae bacterium
CATTTTGATTCAATGATGATCATATTCCGACTAAAATCCGAAAATATGATTGATTCATCTGAAATTTTGAACTTTTTGGAACGAGATCCCTCTTATAATGAAAATTGTCTCAACTAAAATTAGACAACAATACAAGAGGAGCAGTCCAAGGGGGTAGCCATGCCAAGATTAGACAGAAGTCGATTCGAAGGAATTATGCCGGCAATGATCACGCCTTATACAGCGGAAGGGCAGATTAACGAGGAAGTTACGCGCCGGCTTGTCCGTCATTTAATTGGAAAAGGAATTGCCGGGCTTTATCTCAGCGGCACGACGGGAGAAGGTTTTTTGCAAACAGTTGAAGAGAGGCAGCAGTTCCTGGAAATCGTGCTGGATGAAGTGAAAGGCGAAATACCGGTGATTGCGCAAGTAGGAGCGATGGATACGGTCACCTCTGTTCAGCTGGCCAAGCATGCGGCACGCGCGGGAGCGGATGCAGTTTCTGCTGTAGCGCCGTTTTATTATAAGGTCGGTCCTAAAGAGGTGCGGACGCATTATTTGGATATTGCAAACGCATCCGAGCTTCCGCTCATCATTTACCATTTTCCTGCTTTTACTGGCGTGGAATCATCGGCGGACTTTTACGCAGAACTCGCTCAGCACGATCAGATTGCCGGCGTGAAGTTCACTTCGAAAGACACGTTTGAATTGCAGCAAATTATCGCAGCTTGCGGGGATGACTTTTTGGTGTTTAACGGTCCGGATGAATGTTGTTTGGCCGGCTTGGTCACAGGTTGCTGCGGCGCAATTGGCAGCACTTACAATATTATGCCTGAAACTTTTGCAGCCTTATATCAAAAGGTAAAGGAAGGAGATTTGGCCGAGGCAAGAAAATTGCAGTATGAAGCCAATGCGGTCATCAAAGAAATGCTGAAGTATGATTATATCGCCTTTGAACGCGAGATTTTGCGTCTGCAAGGATTTGACACTGGCATGCCGCGCAAGCCGCTTCAGCAGCTGACTGACGAGCAGCGGAAAGCCATTCGCAAATTTGCTGAACAGAAGGACATACTGAATATCGTTGCCAGCCATTAAAGCAGCTGCCTGAATGATCTGCACGAGCCGTCGTTTATGATTTAAAGCATTTAAAGCTGCAAATTGCAGAGATTCGCTGAATTCCAACCATGCGCAGAAAATGCGGATGAAGCAATGTGAAACATAAGCATA
>CALKAN010000105.1 GCA_937983035.1 uncultured Paenibacillaceae bacterium
CGGTTCACACGGCAAATTCGTAATCATTTCGCCCAAATAAACCCATGATCCGAACTCCGGCGTAATGATCGAGCAGTTTTTGCCGCTGAATCCAATTCCGGCTCTTTCCGCAACCGCGCGGTCGGCCAATGCGCCCGTATCCACCATCGACTCTACTCTCGCGCCCGGCACTCTTTCCATAATAAAATGCTGAAGCTTATCTAACCGGTCGCGCAGCACATGGTGATAGTCTTGTCCCCAAGCAGAACGGGACAACGTTCCGCGCTGCATGCCTCTTCCGGAAGCCGGCCGCTCCCGCAGCTTCGACGGATAAGCCACCGCAATCGAAATGATCGATCGCGGCTGGTCCAGATGGAGTTCCGGATAGACGCGCTTATTAATGTCCGGCTCTTCGAAACCGGACGCATAGCCTTTTTCGCGCTGTTCGATCAATCTTTCTTTCAAGGTTAAAAAAGGGTCTGCCGAAGCAAACCCGATCTTGTCAATTCCGAGCGACGGCGCCGCTTGGATGATCTCTTGTTTTAAAGCGTCATAATCGACGCCGGCATCAGCATGAGTGCCAGACGGTGGTTTGCGCACAGTCACAGCAGACCCTCCTTTCATCGTATTTATTGTTCCTGCATGCGCATTTCAATGAATTTCAAGTTCACTTTTAGACTATTCCTGCGCTGCCGCTTTGGCAGCTTGCACGGCCAATTCATCGCAGCGATTGTTATGCTCGTTGTCTGCATGGCCTTTCACTTTAATAAACTCCACTTGATGCTGCTGAGTCAGCGCAAGCAGCTCTTTCCATAAATCTTGATTCTCAACCGGCTGCTTCTTGCTGTTCACCCAGCCGTTTTTCTGCCAATTGTCAATCCAGCCTTGTTTAAAACAGTTCACGACATAGGCAGAATCACTGTATACTTTCACTTTACAAGGCTCTTTTAACATTTTCAAGGCTTCGACCACAGCAGTTATTTCCATCCGATTGTTCGTCGTATGCTTCTCGCCGCCGGAACATTCTTTCCGGTGCTGTCCGTACATGAGAATCGCGCCCCAGCCGCCGGGACCGGGATTGCCTGAACATGCGCCGTCCGTATATATGGTAACTTCCTTCATCGCATCATAAACCTCCTGCTTTATGCACAGGCCAAATGATAAATTCCGCCCGGCCTTTAATATATTCAGAAGGCACGCTTCCGAAATACCGGCTGTCCATGCTCCCATGTTCGCGGCGATTGTCCCCCATCACAAAATAATGATCCTCTTCCAAAGTTACAGGCGGCAGATCGCCGTTTTCCACATGAACGTCTGTATAAGGCTCATCCAGCGGCTCTCCGTTAATATAAACCGTATAGTTCATGATCTCCACCGTCTCTCCTGGAAGCCCGATAATCCGCTTGACCAAATATTGATCGACGCCGTTTCTCGGATCTTTCAAGATGACGATGTCTCCCCGGTTTGGTTTGTCTAAATAATAGATCGCTTTATTAACAAACAGCCACTCCCCGTCTTCCAAAGTCGGTTCCATGGAACTGCCTTCAACAGTGGAAAGGTAAAATACAAAATGATGAATGACAAAAACAACCGCCAATGCAATCAGCAACGATTTTGCCCAATCCCAAACTTCATGCCCAAAGCGCTTGATGCGATTGCTGCTCACTGCCGCTTCTTTATCAAATTGATCTGTCATTTCAGTCATTCCACCTACTTCATATCTTTAACATCATGCAGCCATCGGTTGTAATAATCATGAATGATTTCATCATGAAAAGGCTGACGCTTCTTCTGAACCCGATCAAGCAGCGATTTCAGACCTTGTTTGACTTTCTTTTCCACAAGCCCGGAATATCGGTATACCGTCCGGTGATGATCGAATTCTGCTTGATCTAAAATTTGGTAAGTGCCGTCCGGCATCACAACAACGTCCAAATCGTAATCGATGTAAGTCAAAACATCGTCGCGCAGATGCGGCGGAGACGCTGCATTGCAATAATAGCGCACGCCGGACGTTTCCATTAAGGCTACTATATTATACCATGCATTTGGAATAAAAAAAGAAACCCCCGGAACTTTGCTAATCCAAGTTTCTCCGCTGGCTTCTCGAATGGGTGTTTGGCAATTGATCACAACGATCATGGACTCTGCGGCATGTGCCGGATGCAGCAGTTCGCTCGGCACGATCCAATTTTCCAGCCACATCCGATGCAAATGGCCGTCGTGTTTGAAACTTTTGATTACCGCCTTCTTGTAAGTTGTCATGGCTGTGTCCTTTCCATCACTTGCTTTCTCTCTATGTCAACAACTTCCTCTCTCTCGTTTTTTGAAAACTTCCTTATGTCTTGCGTTTTTTTGATATTTCCATGAAAATTTCATTCTCCAGCAATTCGCTGATATCATGCATTAGATGTTCTTACTCGTTTGCAATTTTCAGTTTTGCCTCCGTGAAATCTTCCTTGCTGTAGCCTAATGATTCATACAACGGCAAAGTCGGTTTGTTGTGCGCATCGACCGTAATCATAATTTTTCGCACTTTTCTTTCAATGAATTTGCGCTTGAGCGCTTTGATCAGCATCTTGCCAATGCCCTTGCGCTGATGCTCGCGAGCGACTGCGATCCGGTAATAATAACCTTTATTATGTTCATCGATCGTGCCAATAATAACTCCGGCAATCGTTTGATTGCTCAAGTCTTCAGCGACCAAAATCAATTCACTGTCCCAAGCGAGCTGTTTGGCCAGAACTTGAACGGTATCTGCGTAACATTCATTGGACAGCACTTCTTCCAAAAGCGAAGAAACAGCTGCATAATCTGACAATCGAATAGAACGGACTTTCATACGTTCAGCCTCTCCCCAGAAATAGTATCCTCTTATTCTCTCTAAATTTCCCTCTAAACTGCAGCAAAAATGATTAACCCTTATTTTCTCATCTCTAACTGTTCCAAAATATCCTGATTTCTATAATTATACGACAAAAAACTATGATTTTCCTCTAAAAAATTAAAATTGCGAAAAAAATTTCAATTGACACCGTTCAACCCGATCTCTTGCAATCGAATTGGCAATTGATCAAACGAAGGATTCAGACCGTCCAAATTGATGAATTCGCTGTCCGATCAAACGGAGCATTCAGCCGTCCAAACTGATGAATTCGCTGTCCGATCAAACGGAGCATTCAGCCGTCCAAACTGATGAATTCGCTGTCCGATCAAACGGAGCATTCAGCCGTCCAAACTGATAAATTCGCTGTCCGATCAAACGGAGCATTCAGCCGTCCAAACTGATGAATTCTCGGCACAATTCAGCTGCTCATAGAACAGTTCACTTGAACCAATTTGAACTTATTTACTAAAATATTGAATGCGGCTTCCATTTTAACCGGGCTTCTCGCTCTTTTCCGCTCATTTTTGAATTTAAATGCTAAAATTTTTTCATCCCATTCAAAATTATAGGCAACGAAGTTCAGAAACAGCTGATTCGATATGCAAATGCATCTTATTTTTGAACTTCACTGCAAATAAAATGAAAAAAAGTTCAAAAACTGACCAAGCCCCGTCATCCGCTCCCTTCAAACAGACACCCGAAACAAAAACCCGCACTGTCTCCTGCAGAGGCAGCCTCAAGCTGTGACCCTGAGTCTGTCCCGGAGCAATTTTTTGCCTTAGTCATGCAAAAAACCAAAAATATCCAACTTATTTCGCATAGAAATCCGCCTAAAAGTGCGATGAAATGCTTTCAGGCCGCTGTTTCACCGCTGTTTTCCCATAAAACAGCTCAGGTTGATTTATTGTCCGAAGTGGTACATAATAGAAAATGGAAACTACATATTAGGGAGGTATGAATAGCATGGCTTTCGAATTACCAAAATTGCCTTATGCGCACAATGCATTAGAGCCGCATATTGATGAGCAAACAATGATGATCCACCATGGTCGTCATCATAACACTTACGTGACAAACTTAAACAATGCCATCGCTGGAAAAGCTGATCTGGAAAACAAAACGATCGAAGAGTTGATCTCCGACTTAGACAGCATTCCTGAAGATATTCGCACAGCTGTTCGCAACAATGGCGGCGGACACGCTAACCACTCCTTGTTCTGGCAAATCCTTTCACCGAATGGCGGAGGACAGCCGACAGGAGCATTAGCCGAAGCGATCGATGCTGAATTAGGCGGATTTGAGAAGTTTAAAGAAGACTTCTCCGCAGCGGCAGCAGGCCGTTTCGGAAGCGGCTGGGCATGGCTTGTTGTAAACAACGGCAAGCTCGAAATTATGAGCACGCCGAACCAAGACAGCCCGCTGATGGAAGGCAAAACTCCGATTCTCGGATTGGACGTCTGGGAGCACGCTTATTACTTGAAATATCAAAACAAGCGCCCAGATTACATCGCTGCATTCTGGAATGTAGTGAACTGGGACGAAGTTGCTCGCCGCTACGAAGCTGCAAAATAAGCAGCCGATCTGACGCTGCAAGATCAGCGGATCACCAACTTCATCAAACCCCGATCATAAGTCATCCTCATGCAAGAGGATGACTTATTTTCTTGCTGTAAATACAGCTTGCAACAGGCAATATTGCCGTTCATCAAGCGTCTAAAGGACACCCCTGCCGTCAAACTCCGTTCTCCGTTCTTTCATAACAGAGCGAACCGACTGCATCAGAAGTGCTGTGCTGTCAGAGCCGCTCTACTCCAACCATCCCCGCGATTTGAGAAGCTTGTTAAACACATTTGGAAACGTCAAGCGCGTCAGCTCGCTTTGATGCACCCAGCTCCAGCCGTCCGGCAATTCCGATGCGCTGCAAGTTCCGATGAACACGCGCAAATTCCACTGTATATGACTGAAAATATGCTGCATATCCGCATGCCACGTTGTCGCTTGCACGGACAGGCCATAATTTTCTTTAAAATAAAGC
>CALKAN010000106.1 GCA_937983035.1 uncultured Paenibacillaceae bacterium
ATACCGTCAAATTTTGCCCAGTCGCTGAACGAGGCAGCAAAGCAGCCATCACTTCGAGATCTTCCCACGTCGGAATAATCCGCTCCATTCCCATCAGCGTAATTTGCGTTTTCGGAACCGTGCTGACCATGCGCGCATTGCCTTCATTTTCAAAAATGACGATCGAACCTGTTTCCGCGATGGCAAAATTACAGCCGGTCATGCCAATATCGGCGCTCAAAAACTTTTCCCTGAGCTGCTTGCGGGCAAAGCCTGCCAAGACCGCCGTATCCGGCGGCAATGTTTCACCGGCTTCACGAGACAACACTTCTGCGATTTGCTGTTTATTTTTGTGAATGGCAGGAATGATGATATGCGAAGGCGGTTCCCCGGCCAACTGAATAATATATTCGCCGAGATCAGATTCGATCGATTCAACGCCCTCGGCTTCCAGCGCTTCATTAATATGCAGTTCTTCAGACACCATCGATTTCGATTTCACAACGGTCTGCGCCTTTTGATGGCGAACGATGTCAAGCACCGTCTGCACGGCTTCTTTTTTTGTAAAGGCGAAATGAACATGCACGCCTTGCGCACGAGCGTTATGTACGAATTGTTCTAAATAGTAATCAAGATGTGCAATCGTATGCAAGCGAATCTGCCTGCCGCGCTCCCTCCACTGTTCCCAGTTGCCTAATTGCTGCGTCGCTTGCAATTTCCCGCTTTTCAATTTTTCCGTCGTAAATTTCACGGCATTTCGCAAAAATTCATTTTCCAGCGCCTGCTTTGACCGCTCCTTCACCGTTTGTGCTTTCATCCCGCTCATGCTTTCTCGACACTCCTTCCCACAATATTTCTGCGACATGCTTCACTTGAACCGTTTCCCCGCGATAACGAAGATGGCCCCCAATGTTCATCAAGCAGCCCATGTCCAGCCCGGTAAGCACCTCTGCTTCTGTTTCCAACACATGATCGGCCTTCTCAGCCGCCATCGCCCCCGAAATATCGGACATTTTCACGGCAAATGTCCCTCCGAATCCGCAGCAATCTTCCGCATAGGGAAGCGGCACGAGCTGCAATCCTTGCACGTTTTGCAGCAGTTTCAGCGGCTCGTCTTTCACGCCGAGCAGCCGTCCGGCATGACAAGACGGATGATAAGTCACTTGATGCGGATAAACAGCGCCCAAATCGCCGACCTCTAACACATGAACGAGAAATTGAGTAAACTCATACGTCTTTTCAATCAGATCTTCCGCTTTCTTTCTGTACTTCTCATCATGTTCAAACAGCTTGGGAAAATAATGATGGATCATGCCTGTGCAAGAGCCGGAAGGCGATACGACGAAATCGCTTTCTGAAAAGGCATCGATAATGTTTTTCGCAGCTGCGCGCGCTTCATTCCAATAACCGCTGTTAAATGCAGGCTGACCGCAGCAAGTTTGCATAACCGGAAAATCTGCCGCCACTCCGCAATGAGCGAGCAATCTGGCCATCGCTTTCCCAACGTTAGGATAAATGCCGTCTGACAAGCAAGTAATAAAGATCGAAACTTTCACTTCATCTCCTCCTCTTCTTGCAGAGAAGTTTCACAAACTTTCTGCTGCAAACATTCCCTTCTAATCTTTCTCTGCACGGTCTTTGTCTAAATCAATCATCGCAGCATGCTTTTTCTTTTACTTAAATTGTTATTCAATACGTCGTTCGCCATGCTCATTCTCATATTATCTGCTTATCAGATAAGTTGCCGGTAAAAAAAGAGGCGTTCGGTTGCTGCTTGCTCTCATCGCTGCAATTTCGCTTATTTCAAATAGCGAGTCAACACTTCCTCTACATGATAAAGATGCACGCGCATGCAGTCCATGGCAGCTTCAGCGTCCGCCCGCTCAATCGCTTCATAGATGGCTTGATGCTCCTCCCACAGCTTTTGCGACACCGACCGATCCGAATACATGTATAAACGCCTCGTTTCCCGAATCGCCGTTTCCATTTGGGCAGAAATCGTCTCCAGCAGTTTCATCATCACTGAATTTTGCGTCGCTTTCGCCAGTGTCATATGAAACTGCAAATCGAGCCGTTCTCCTTCTTCTTCATTCCCGATGCAATTTTTCATCGTGTCCAGCACTTTCGCGAACGCCGCCAAATCTTTCTCTGTTCTTTTTGCCGCTGCCAAGCCGGCATTCGCCACTTCCAGCGCTTTGCGCGCCTCCAACAGTTCGAACAGCACAGATCGGCTGATCTTCATGGGAAGAATGCCGGAGAAATCGATGTCCGCCGGATCAAAGTGACGGACAGTGCATCCTTCCCCTTGCCGAATATCGATCAGTCCCATCGCCTTTAAAGCACTCAAAGCTTCCCGCATCGTTGAGCGGCCGACGTCAAATCTTGCTGCCAGTTCTTTCGTTGACGGCAATTTTTCGCCGGGTTGAAACGCGCCGTTTAAAATTAACTGCTTCAATTGCTTTGTAATTTCATCATAACTGCTGCGCTTCGTAATTTTAGTAATTTTCATTCAGTCATTTCCTTTCAACCGAAATCATGCACGATCATTAGACCAAACTTTTCGACCAATGAAACTTGTCTCGGTATGCATGATGTCCTACAGGCCCGATGCCGTGTCCGACGGACGGAGAATTTGCAATCGCTGCAGTAATGAACTTTTTGCCGAGCGAAACACTTTCTTCCATGGATAACCCGCGCGCCAACCCGGCTGCAATCGCAGCTGAAAGCGTGCATCCGGTGCCGTGCGTATGCCGCGTATGAACTCGCTGCGCTTCAAGTTCAATGACTTGATCACCCGTGCACAATATATCCACGCAAATGTCGTCATCCAAATGACCGCCTTTCAACAATACGTGAGCCGGGCCTAATTCGAGCATTCGCTTGGCGGCCTCTTTCATTTGTTCCACTGTGCGGATGTCATCCAATCCAATAATTTCGCACGCTTCATGCAGATTTGGCGTAATCAAAGAAGCCAGCGGCAGCAACCGGCTCTTTAATGCATCCATCGCATCACGGCGCAAGAGCGCCGCTCCGCCTTTGGCGTACATGACAGGGTCGATGACCAAATTTTTCACTTGATAATGCTCAATGAGGTCTGCGACCGTTTCGATGATGCCCGCAGAATAAAGCATGCCTGTTTTTACCGCATCCGCGCCGATATCTGACAACACCGAATGCATTTGATCAGCGACCGCTTGCTCTGTCTGCGGATAAATCGCCTGCACTCCTTTTGTATTTTGCGCCGTAAGCACGGTAATGACGCTCGTGCCGAACACGCCGTACTCTTGGAATGTTTTTAAATCGGCTTGAATGCCTGCTCCGCCTCCTGCATCCGAACCTGCAATTGTCAAAGCTGTATTCATTCGTCTCCTCCCTATTATGCTCCTCTTGAATGTCACTTGTAAAGTGCATTTTGCAAAATTTACCCCGCAAATGCCGCATAACCGAATCGCTCCGGGTCAAAAGAGCCAAAATCCCAACGTTCTTCTTTGCCTTCGATCAAATCCGCCGTCATATAAGCGGTAACCGGGCTCAGCAATATGCCGTTGCGATAATGCCCTGCCGCAATCACCACGCGCCTTGCTTTGCTCAGCCTGCCGATATACGGCCTTCCGTCCGGCGTAGAGGGACGCAGGCCTGCCCACTTGTGATACAACTGCTCCTCTCGAATGTCCGGACACAGCTTCCGGCTCCACTTTAACAATCGGCCAATTCCTTTATCCGTAATGGTGTCATCGAAACCAGCCAAGTCTTCCGAAGCGCCGCAAACGAGGCTTCCGTTTTCTTTTTGCACCAAATATCCTTGATACCCAAACACCATATGTTGAAAGCTGGGCGCATTTTTATAAGCGCATATTTGCCCGCGGATCGGCTGCACCGGCAAACGAGCGCCAAAGATCGTCTCCCATTCTTGCGTCCATGCCCCTGTGCAAAGAATCAGTTCATCTGCTTGAACGGAAAAGGCGCTTTGCTCCCGCGTGAAACGAATCAACACCCCGTCCTCTGACGGATCAATTTGAATGTCTGCTGCATGTTCATAAATGTCGGCGCCTAATTTCTTGCACGCAATTTCCAGAGCTTTCACGTAATCCGGCGCATAGAGATGGCTTTCCGCAGGATAATGCAATGCTGCCGCAACTTCTCGGGACAGATTCGGTTCCATCCGTTCTAAGGCGGCTCCTTCAATGATCTCCGCATCTGCTCCATGCTCATTCTGCCAAATCTTGCGAGTTTCCAGCGCCAACAAGTCTGCTTCGTGAAACACAACATTTAAACTGCCGCTCTGGACATATTCAAAAGCCATTCCGGACGACTTCTTTACTTCTGCCGCCCAATCAGGATACAGCTTCAAACTGGCATGACACAATTTGAAAAACGGGTCCGCGCCTTCGGCGTTCTCTGAATATGGCGCAAGCATGCCGGCAGCCGCGCCTGATGCTTGACCGCCGCAAACCCCTTTCTCCAGCACCGTTACATGATGGCCTCTGCGCAAACATTCAAATGCCGCCGACAATCCAATAACGCCTGCGCCGATAATTGCAATCTGTTTGCTCATCGTATCTTGTACTCCTCGTATCCGCTGCTTGCTGTCGCATATTTTCGCTTGATGATTCTGCCGGATCGATAAGACAAGCGTCCTGCCTGCACCGCCAAGTTCATCGCCAGCGCCATTCCTGCCGGATCTTTCGCCCGCGCTACCGGCGTATTTACCAGCACGGCATCGGCTCCGAGTTCCATCGCTTCCGCCGCATCTTTCGCAGAACCGAGCCCGGCATCGACAATGACAGGAACGCGGCTTTCTTCTACGATCCGTTCAATGTTATAAGGATTCAAGATTCCCAATCCTGTTCCGATCGGCGATCCGCCGGGCATGACAGCCGCTGCGCCCGCTTCTTCAAGCAGACGGCAAAGCATCGGATCGTCAGATGCATACGGCAGCACGGTGAACCCTTCCTTCACCAGCATTTCTGTCGCTTTCAACGTTTCGACCGGATCCGGCAGCAGCGTTTTCGGATCTGAACTGATTTCGATCTTGATCCAATCGCTTAAACCGGAAGCGCGCGCCAAGCGGGCAATCCGGACTGCTTCCTCAGCCGTCGACGCCCCGGAAGTATTCGGCAGAAAGATGAACGGGCGCTCTCCTTCCCTGTCTATGCCTTCCAGATGCTGCAAGATGGCATCTTCATCCGGATCGTCTAAGTTAATGCGTCTGACCGCAAAGGTCAACACTTGCGTGCCGGAGGCACGAATCGCCTCATTCTGCACATAAGGATTCGGAAAGCGTCCTGTGCCGAGAAATAAGCGGGAATGCAATGTTATGCCGCCAATTTGCCAAGAATCTTCCGCTTGCATCGATGCGTTGTTTGCTTGATTAAGTTGGGCCATGCTCATCCTCCTCCTACAAAGTGAACCAGTTCAATCGTCATCCCGCTTTGAATTTGTTTCTCTTTCCATTCTTCGCGATTCACAACTTCTCCGCCGATTTCAACCGCAATCGGTTTTCCTTCCAATCCATAAGCCTGGATTAATTCAAATACCGTCTTCGCATCCGTCGTCGTTTTCTTTCCGTTCAATACGATTTCGGTCATGCCTGCTTGCCCTCCTGTTCAATCGCTGCACGGATTTTTGCTTGAAATTGCTCGCACACTTCCTTCACCTGATCGCTGCCGACAATTTCGCTCACTGCGCATATGCATCTCGCACCGGCAGCCAGCACTTCATCGACATTGTGCAGTTTAATCCCGCCGATGGCCACAAAAGGAATGGAAACCTTATTTTTTTGTTAAAAATGTTGTCGGTTTTTAGTCAC
>CALKAN010000107.1 GCA_937983035.1 uncultured Paenibacillaceae bacterium
ACAAGGCTGCCGCAAGAACGGAGAATTGTATCGTTGGCGGGGAAGCAAAGCCGTGCACCCGATGAAAGGCGACGTCGGCCTGCTGGGCTGCTATTTCGACGATGCCGGCATCAACATGATGCATGACGATTGGGCGGCGCCGATGAGCGCAGCGACCCGCGCATTGCTGCAACTCGTTGCAGAGGAAGGGCCGGACTGCGTCATCAACTTGCACAGCCACCAGCACATGCCCTGTCTGCTTCAAACTGAGTTCGTCCCTTTGAGCCATCGGCAGCGCGTATATGATTTCGCGGCCAAACTGTACGATCGGCTCGACCGGGCAGGACTGCCGCATGGATCTTTAACGAGTTCCGCCCTTCGCGTTGCTGCGAGCGAAGAGCACCACAGCTTTAATCTGCAAAGCATGTTTTATCATGTCGGCGCCGCATTTTGCTTATTGTTTGAAAGCACGCATGGATTGGATGATCACGCGGAGCAGTTTAGTTACAGCGACATCTTGAATGTTCATCTGCACTTATTTGAAGAATCAGTCGATGACTTGCTGGCTGCATCAAGGCATTCATAAGACGCAGCCAAACAATGAACAACGAAAAACCGTCAGCGGCATGGACGTTCGTCTCATTCGCTGACGGTTCTTTTTTTTGCAAAGACTATTTGACTGCACGGTTCGATTACCAATGGAATTGAAGCAATGTCTTCTTCCAGCGAGGCGTTTCGGATGTCTGCTTCATCGCCTCGTCAAAATCAGCAGCGGTGCGAATCTCATGCCGCTCTTCTGGAAGCAGCTTTCTCAAAGCTTCCTGAAACGCGGGATTTTTCATCGCTTCCAACACCGGCGGATAATCGCGAAAACTGCTGCGGCTGCTGCCGAGAACCGTAATTCCTTTTTCCAAAATATCTCTCGTGTTGATCGGCACAAGTTCTTCCGTGACTCCAAGAAGCACCAGGCCGCCGCCCGGACGCAACACATCAATCGCCTGATTGATTGCGGCCGATGAAAACTTGCCGCCCGTGCATTCGATCGCCAGATCCACTTTTTCGGATGAGCGGAAATCATATTCATTTACATTGGATGTGACGGCAAAATCGAATGCGCTCAGTTTCTCAGGCACTGCCCCGAACACGCGGAGCCGTTCTGTCGGCAAGCCAAAATGATAGTGCAACAGCGAAGCGGTAATATATCCGACCGGTCCGTCGCCGAAAACTGCCACTTTGGCTCCGGGCAGCCTATGTTTTACACGATGGATCGCTTGATGGGAAACGGATGTGAGTTCCGCCAGCACGGCAATTTCCTCCGGCACTCCCTCCGGAATCGGCGCCACGCACAGCGCAGGCATAATCAGCAAGCTTTGTGCAATGCCATCTGTGCCGCTCGCTAGAAACTTGCCTTGTTCTGAATAGTTGTCTTCCAATGTTTCTGGACTGTTCAGCCGTTTTTCACGTTCTGCTTTATCGAGGGACGGATCCCCGGGAATGTTCGGGATGATCACCACTTTTTGACCCGGCGCAAACTCTTCGGCTGCGCTGTCCACAATTTCACCTATGCCTTCGTGAATCAGCGCCATCGGCAGCTTTTGCGCCAGGGCTTCCGGACGCCGATTTCCGGTATAGTACCGCAAATCGGCATGGCATATGCTCCCCAGAATCGGTTTGACGGCTACTTCCCCGCGCCTTAATTCCCGCTCTACAACCGTTTCTTCAATTTGATACGGTTTGACGAGCCGGTAAACTTTCGATTGCAATGTTTTCACGGCATCTTCTGTTGTTGCCATTTTTCTCCCTTCCTTCTGCTGCAATGTTCTCTTTGCTCAGTTGTAACAGGCAAGCAAACAAACCATGATTTCGCAAGTTTGCTCCATGCCCTGCTTCCAGCGAATGCATCGCTTGCAAGCGGTGCTTCATTATCGAATGCTGTACGTGACTACTTGATCTTTCGGCAGCACGTCTTCCATCGAAATGATCGCACCGTAGCTGCGCAGCTTCTGACGGATGATCTGAACATCCACTTCTTCCGGCAGCTTGTTGTTCAATGCAGCTAATGCAGCGCCGATGCCAACCCCTTCTCCAACGGCCATGCAAGTCGGCATGACGCGAGAAGATCCGAATACGACCGGGTCGACGCTGATGCAGCGGCCGCTGAGCATCAGGCGTTTAA
>CALKAN010000108.1 GCA_937983035.1 uncultured Paenibacillaceae bacterium
TGTTCTCAAGCACCGCTTCTTCATCGTCGCCGACATGAAGCGCCAAATTAAACGAATGGCGAGGCGGCTTGCTCACGCCTCCGGTTCTCTGAGTAAAGCCGGCAGTAAGCACCGCATCATCCGACTTCATGCCCGTCCATCCGTTCAAATACAACAAATAAAGATCAGATGCGCATTTTTCCACAAACGGTTCGCTCATATAATACACCCCACATTAGTTTATCATATCTCGTGGAAATTTTCTTACCTATTTTTCCATTCCCGCATGATTTCTCCATCTGTTGAAAAACTCAGCAAACTGAAAAAAAGCTGTCTCAGTTAAAAAATTTGAGACAGCTCTTCACGGCCTGTATTTTGCATAATAATCTGCATAGTCGTCATCTTCTTCCGGCACTTGATTATAGCGAGAATCATCCAATTTCACTAAAATGACATCCATCCCAATTTTGACAATATTGCGCCAAGGGACGATCAATTCTGTTCCGGTTCCGAACATTCCAAAAAAGCGGTTGTGACTCGGAACAACGATGGATTCGATGGTTCCTTGCCTGAGATCCAATTCCAAATCACTCACTTGACCCAGCTTCTTGCCGTCAACGATGTTGATGACGTCTTTCGTTTGAAAATCGGATATCTTCATGTTGTCATTACCACCACAAATCCTTTTTATTCTGTTGAACCACTCGCATGCGTCCCGCTGTTTTAATCATATATATGCCGTCTCTGGATCAATAAGTCCTGTCCGATCGCAAAAAGTCTCCTGCGGTTTCTGGGGGCAAATGAAAAGCCCATGTTAAAAAAGCGGCCGCCTTATTCAGGCAGACCGCTGCATTTGTTCAACGCAAAACATCTTTTTTAGAATCTTATATCTGAATCATTCATTAATTTTCATACGTTTGCACATGTTTTTGCATTTGCGAAATGGCTGTTTTCTCCAAGCGGCTGACTTGCGCTTGCGAAATGCCGATTTCTTCGGCGACTTCCATCTGCGTCTTCCCTTCAAAAAAACGCATTGACAAGATGATTTTTTCGCGATGACCCAGTTTCCTCAGACCTTCCAACAAAGCGATTTCTTCGATCCAATGCACATCCTTGTCCTTCTCATCGCTGATTTGGTCTACGACATAGATCGGATCTCCGCCATCTTGGTAAATCGGTTCGAACAAGGAAACCGGATCTTGAATGGCGTCGAGCGCGAACACGACATCTTCCTTCGGCACATTTAAAGCTTCTGAAATTTCCATGATCGTCGGTTCTCTGTTATGTTTATTCGTCAACGCATCGCGCACTTGCAATGCTTTATAAGCGATGTCTCTGAGCGACCTGGACACCCGAATCGGGTTGTTGTCGCGCAAATATCTGCGAATCTCCCCGATGATCATCGGCACTGCATAAGTGGAGAATCGAACATTTTGACTTAAATCAAAGTTGTCAATCGCCTTCATCAAGCCAATGCAACCTACTTGAAACAAATCATCAACAAATTCTCCGCGATTGTTAAACCTTTGGATTACGCTGAGCACCAGCCGCAGGTTTCCATTGACTAACTTTTCCCTAGCTGATAATTCATTATGCTCTTGCAGTTGTACGAACAATTCCCTCATTTCTGCATTCGTCAATACCGGCAGTTTTGAGGTGTCTACACCGCATATTTCCACTTTGTTACGAGTCAAAGGAATCCCTCCCAAGGAGAAGCATTAACAACATTATCTCCCCGGGCGAATCGTTTTATTCGCGGCCCTCTCCTTCACCCGATGCTCCCAGA
Source organism: uncultured Paenibacillaceae bacterium (assembly GCA_937983035.1). Lineage (GTDB taxonomy): Bacteria > Bacillota > Bacilli > Paenibacillales > CALAME01 > CALKAN01. The sequence goes on from CALKAN010000108.1 coordinate 1,766, forward strand.
GGCTTCCTGTCATGCAAAAAGCGAGATGAAATCTAATCATTTCAAGGCTTATACCATTTTATTAAATTCTTTGCGGAGCCTTTTGATAATTCGCTTTTCCAACCTGGAAATATACGACTGAGATATGCCGAGCATATCGGCTACGTCTTTTTGCGTCTTTTCTTCCCCGTCTTTCAAACCGAAGCGAAGCTCCATGATGACCCTTTCCCGATCATTCAATTTTGAAAGCGCCTTATGCAGCAATTTGCGGTCAACCTCTTCTTCAATATTGCGGTACGTCACATCATTATCCGTACCCATGACATCAGAAAGCAAAAGCTCATTTCCGTCCCAATCGATGTTTAAGGGCTCATCAAAAGATACTTCTGTCCGCACTTTATTGTTTCGGCGCAAATACATCAATATTTCATTTTCTATGCAGCGTGAAGCATAAGTGGCTAATTTAATTTTTTTATCTGGATCAAACGTATTCACCGCTTTAATCAGTCCGATTGTGCCGATCGACACTAAATCTTCAATGTTAATGCCGGTATTTTCGAACTTGCGGGCTATATAAACGACTAAGCGCAAATTTCTTTCAATCAACATCGCCCGGATCGCAGAGTCACCGCTCGATAATTTCCCTAACAAATATTCTTCTTCTTCCCGCGACAGCGGAGGGGGGAGAGCTTCGCTGCCTCCAATGTAATAGATTTCCTCACTCTTCATGCCGAGCAAAAATAACAGACGATAGTAAGCCAGCTGCAAAGTTAATTTCCACTTTACTAGTGTAGTCATGCTAAACCTCCTGTATCTTTTTATTCATTTTTTCAAACGGCATGCTCTACCAATTGAGGATGAATAATCGCCGTATATGATCCATCCGAGCTTAGTTTCCCCCCTTCCAATCCTATGAGCACTTTATGAGTTTCAAATCGGGCTGCTTGATGGCACACGACCACTTTGTCCGGTTTAAATGCCAGCATAAATTGCGAATCCCGATTTACTGAACGATAAGGCACAATTCGAATGCGTTCATTCCATTCGCCTTCATCCGTTCCGATGCGTTCCAACACGCCTGAGACATCGGAAGAACGAATGCATTCAAGCCATTCTTGCGGGAGCCAATCTTCCCAATGCTGCGCTTCGATGATCATGACAGGACATTTCGTCAAAGGATCAACCAAGCGGTTTCCAGTATCGATCAGCCCTTTGCAAACCGAGTGAAAAGAATCCAAATAAATATGTACATCTGCGATGTATTGCTGCAATTGTTTCGTGCGCGTAAAAATGCGAAAAGAATTTTTGTAAAACAATAAAACAGCAGCGAACGCCAATATTAGAAACATGAGACCTGCGCGCGCATCCGATCCGCCGGATTGAGCAAGCAAAATGCCATTGACGACTTCATTGGACGAACGCAAAGCATTTTGAATTCCATAAATGCCGCCTGCAGCGATAAAATTGACGAAATAAAAGACCATCATGCAGCGAAAATAATGCTGCAAGCTCACAAAGCCGAATGCAACCCAAACCATCAAGCATGACATGATTACTTTGCAGAACAATGTAAACAATATGGAAGCTTTCGGAAAAAAAATCATGATGACATAGGATGCGCCGATTGCCGCCGATGCTGCCACTCTCCATCGCTTCGGCTTCAATTTCAACGTCCATGCCACAACGCACAATAAAGCAGCGTCAATGACAAAATTAAGCATGAAAATCAAGTCAACATACATGATCATCGTTTTTTCACCTGTCCAAGCAATCGCTTTCTTTCAAAAAACAATTGCTGTCACTGTATACAACCCGTCTTAGCCCATAGTATAAAAGATGCTTTGTTCAAAGTCTGTCTAATCGTGCGGTCTCATTGTTGTTTCTTTTGTCGAATCATGAACTTCTTATTCCCATATATATGAGCCATGCCCAATTCTATTCTAGCGAATAAAAAAACTGTCTGATCCGAAGCAAAAAACCGTACGATCTAAGAAAGCTTGCATCGCTTGCTTTCTTAGACCGTACGGTTTTGCACGTGAAAGACAGTTTCGCTTTGTTCTGCGGTTCTAAAACCAATTATTTGCGATCTCTATTTCTCAAAAATGTCGGGATATCCAGCTGATCAGAGCCGATGTTGCCAAATGGCCGCAAGCTGGAAAAGCGAGAGGAACTTGCTTGCGGTTCTTTGTTCATGGCAGGCTGCTGTTTCGGCTGCTCGTTCTCTTGTTCTTTAAAACCTGTCGCAATTACCGTGACTTTAATGTCATCTTTCATATTCTCATCAATAATGGCTCCGAATATCATGTTCACTTCCGGATCAGAAGCAGAAGTTACCATCTCGACTGCTTCATTCACCTCGAACAAGCTGAGATTGGAACCGCCCGTAATATTCATAATAACTCCGCGCGCGCCCTCGATCGATGTCTCCAAAAGCGGGCTCATGATCGCTCTCTTCGCCGCTTCTGCCGCCCTGTTTTCACCAGAGCCTTCCCCGATGCCCATCAGAGCGGAACCTCTTTCTGCCATGATCGTTTTCACGTCGGCAAAGTCCAGATTGATCAAGCCCGGCACGGCGATTAAGTCAGAGATGCCCTGAACAGCTTGACGCAGCACATTATCCGCCTCTCGGAAAGCTTCGAGCATCGGCGTCTTCTTGTCTACGATTTCGAGCAGGCGGTCGTTCGGGATAATGATCAGCGTATCTACTTTTTCTTTCAATGCTGCGATGCCTTGTTCTGCTTGTTTTTGCCGTCTTCTTCCTTCAAACGTGAAAGGACGCGTGACAACGCCGACGGTCAAAGCACCGCTTTCTTTCGCAATTTCAGCGATGACTGATGCCGCGCCGGTTCCGGTTCCGCCGCCCATGCCAGCTGTAACAAACACCATATCAGCACCTTGCAATGCACTAGCAATCAGATCCCTTGATTCTTCGGCCGCTTTCTTCCCAATCTCAGGATTGGCCCCGGCTCCTAAACCTCGGGTCAGTTTTTCGCCGATTTGCAATTTCTGCTCAGACTTTGCCAGATGCAAAGCTTGCGCATCTGTATTTACGGTGATAAATTCCACGCCTTGCACGCCGAAATCAATCATTCGATTCACCGCATTGCTGCCGCCCCCGCCTACGCCTATGACTTTAATTTGCGCTAATTGATCTATTTCCATATCAAATTCCAACATGATCTAATCCCCCTCGTAATTGAATTTCGACTGATCCGAGCTCTCAATCGGGCTTATATGAATTCACTGAACCAATTTTTAAGCCGTTCAAACAAATTCGGTTTATCTGAAATTGCAGGTGCCTTAGTTTTCTTCGCTTGAACAGAAACAGGCGCAGCTTGTCCTCTCAAATATTTCGCTGAATATTGAATCATGCCTACTCCATTCGTGTAAGAAGGATCTCTTACACCGATGTAGTCTGGTATGCATATGCGAACCGCCGCTCCTAGTTCTTCCTGTGCTGCTTGCTGCATGCCCGGCATGTTCACTGTTCCTCCTGACAACACATAACCGCCGGCCGGATCGCTGATTCCCAGCCTGGCTGCTTCCGCTCCGATCAATTGAAAGATTTCTCTTACTCTCGGCTCGATGATTTGAGCCAATTCAACTTGATTGTATTCTGTTTCTGCATCGGCATTGCCGATGTTCGCTACTTTAAACACTTGATCTTCAGCTGCATCCGCCAAGAGCGCGCAGCCGTATTTCAATTTAATGCGTTCAGCCGCTTCTGTATTCACGCGAAGACCGATTGATATATCATTCGTAATGAAATCTCCGCCAATGGGGACCGTCGATGTCGTTTTAATATTTCCTTCATAAAAATAAGATATGTTCGTAGCGCCTGCACCGATGTCTACCAAAACGGTTCCAAGCATTTTCTCATCTTTGGACAGAGCGAGCTGGCCTGCCGCCAGAGGCATTAGTATAAGGCCGGATATGCGCAAATCAGCTCTTTCAACACAGCGCAGAAGGTTATGTATCGTAGTCTTCGCACCTGTTATAATCTGAGCCTCGACTTCCAATCTTACACCGATCATTCCGCGCGGCTCTTGTATGCCTTCCAGTCCATCCACTAAAAATTGATCCGGAACAATTCCGATGATTTCGCGCTCAGGCGGCATCGCGATCACCTTAGCCGCATTCAGCACGCGCTCTATATCCTCGTCCCCAATTTCGCGGTCCTCATTGGAAACGGCAACGACTCCGTGGCTTGCATGCAATTCAATATGATTCCCGGCAACTCCTACGTAGACATCCGAAATCTCAACTCCTACCATTCGCTCAGCATAATCGACAGCTTTTCGAATCGAATCTACAGTTTGATCTATATCAACGATAGCGCCTTTTCGAATTCCATGAGAATCAGCGGATCCGACGCCAATAATATTCATCGTTCCTTTGCTGACTTCTCCGATGATTACGCGAACCTTGGATGTACCGATGTCTAAACTCACTATGATGTCTTCGCTGTTCAAACTATGGCACCTCCCGCATGAACAATAGCTTTCAAAGAAATTAGTTATAGTTTTACATATTCAACACAGCTGGATGATTCCCTTTTTTTTATGCTAAAAAATTGTCTGAGATTTCTTTCCAAAAGAAAAATTACCATACCTACTATATTACCATTTAATCTTGCAATTTAGAAGAGGCTTTTTCAAACGGCGAATGGGTGTCTGCTTCAAGCAATGTAAGCGTTCCATCCGTAATGTCTCTTGCCAGCAATTCCCTGATCATATTTGGAAGATACGGCAACTTTTTCGGCAAATAAGAAATCGTCGTCACAATCTCAAAAGAACTGCGGGTATAAATGTGAATCTTATCCGGATAAGCTGCGGACGGGAATGGTTTAATTTCCGATATTAATTGACTTAGTTCATCCGGAATTTGCGCAAGCGTGCGCGCCAGCTTCGCCTTCAGTTCATCCGCATGCTGCCATCCGGTCAGCACGATCGTGTCGAGCGGCGGCATCTCATCCGTCACAGGAAGCGTGCTTCCGTCGGATAAAACGGCCATCTTCTCGTTATTTTCCAATATTTCGTAAGCGACCAGCTCGTGTTCCTGAACTTCCAGCACGACTCTGCCCGGAAAATGTTTGATCACATCAGCAGTTTTGATCCATTCAAGCTGCTCAAGTTGATGGACAATTTCGGCTTGATTGATCGTAAAAAAGGAATCTTGCAATTGCAAGCCGGAGGCTTGTACAATTTCGGATTCTTCGGTCATCAAAGCGCCTTGAACTTCGATCGCTTGGATTCTGCTGAGAGAGGAATGAAAAAACAAGAGCACTAATATACTTATAAAAAACAGCATCAGCAAAACGATAATCTTTCGGCTGCTTCGCACGTTTCTTTTCGGTTTTTTAATCACCGGCATAGATCCCATTTGCTTTCAGCTCCTCACAGCAAACTAAAGACGGCTGCATGAGTGTGTGATGATGGAAAGAATCCGCCTTATAAACTTTAGAAGCTTAAGGCGGATCCTGATCGCATTAGGAAGTGCTCACTCTTTGAATATTGGCCCCCAATTGTTGAAAGAGCAGTTCAATTCGTTCGTATCCCCGATCGATATGATGAATTTCCTCTACGACAGTTGTTCCGGTTGCAGCCAAGCCTGCGATGACCAATGCCGCTCCGGCTCTTAAATCTGTCGCTTCCACCGTCGCCCCGTACAGCCTGGGAACGCCGCGGATAAACGCCGTATTCAGATCCACCCGAATATCGGCTCCCATGCGATACAATTCATCTACATGTTTGAACCTTCCTTCAAACACGGTTTCTTTAATGACGCTGACGCCTTCGGAAATGGAGAGCAGCGCCATTATTTGCGATTGCAAATCCGTGGGAAATGCTGGATAGGGGGAGGTTATGATGCGATCTACTGCCTGAGGAACTTTCGTACTGCTTATAATCATTATATCACCGTCAGCGGTAATTTGAACCCCCATCCGCTTCAGCACATGAGTCAGCGACGTCAGATGCTGCGGACGCACATTTTCCAATTTAATCGTGCCCTTCGCAGCGGCAGCCGCGATCATTAAAGTGCCGGCTACGATCCGATCCGGAATGACTTCGTATTCGCACGGATAAAGTTTATCTACCCCCTGAATCGTAATCGTGTCCGTCCCAGCCCCCATGACCAAACCGCCCATGGCGTTGATATAATTTTGCAAATCGTAAATTTCTGGTTCGCGCGCTGCGTTGTAAATGATCGTCGTTCCCTTTGCCTTCGCAGCAGCCATCATAATGTTTTCCGTTGCGCCGACACTCGGATAATCCAGCGAAATCTCACTTCCGATCAATTGATCAGCCGTGCAGATGATCGTATTCGTCGATTCTTCCACCTTTGCTCCCAGCGCTTCCAATCCGCGCAAGTGCAGGTCGATTTTCCTCTCC
>CALKAN010000109.1 GCA_937983035.1 uncultured Paenibacillaceae bacterium
ATAATGAAGCAATCCCATCAAGATTGCGGGCATTGCGCCAAATCATGCTGTGCTGTACACCAAAGGCGCAGATGATTCAGTTATACAAGTCAGTCATGCATGACAATTGACATTAAACAAACGGGGAGATGCTTGCGATGCAGATCATTTTTGATTTCATGCGCTGGATGCATATCATCGGCGGTTATTTGGCGCTTGCTATGTTTTGGATTCCGATTGTCAGCCGCAAAGGCGGGCGTGTGCACAGAAGGGCAGGATGGATTTATGCTGCAGGAATGATTGCGGTGTCGGTTTCAGCTTTCTATATGGCTGTATATCGCATTGCATGGGATGCAGGACCAGAACCTGACATCATTCCTTTTTCTTGGTTTCTGTTGTTCATATCGATTTTAAGCGCGACAACTGCTTATTACGGCATCCGAGTATTGAGATTTAAGCGACGCAGCGCGCCTCATCGCGCAGTGCTTGATTATTTGCTTCCGGTTTTGCTGTTTGCATCAGGCATCGGCATGTCTATTTACGGTTTTGCTTTGCAGTTTCCATTGTTGTCTTATTTTCCTTGGCTGGGCATATTTTTGGGAGGTTCGATGCTGTTTTATTGGATGACAGCGCCGAAGACGAGATCGCATTGGGCGGTTGAACACATCATTGGCATGATGTCATGCTGCATTGCGACGATTACGGCTTTTATCGTATTCGGGGCTCCCAGATTGCTGAACATTGATGCAGTCAATTTGATCATATGGTTTTTGCCGACGATTTTATTGGTGCCGTTGATTTTATACTTTATTTATCAATACAGAAAAAAGATGGATGGCAACCGGGCAATGCATGGCGCGCACAATGAAAAAATGTAAATAGAGGGTTGATAGATGAGAGTAAGGGAGGATGGATGAGGGATGGGATTGGATGAATGTGCGGAATTATCGATGAGAGAGGCGAGCGGCGAGAGAACGACTTGATGAAAATTACGGCGAGGCGCGATGCAATGATGCCGCCATGAGCCGCGAATGATGCCATTGGTCTATGATTCGCGGCTTATGGGCAATTCATGTGATATGTCATTTTTCCCAACATATATTTGAGATTAAGCAGCATATTAGGAAGTCAGGCGGTGATGCATTTCCAGCGGACAAACAGGTTAAATATCGGTTGTCGGTGTTGTGCCGGATCAAGTTCCGAATGATTTCGAACGAATAGGAAAGGGGTGTTTGCTGGTGAAAAGAAGAGTTGTGTTTTATGTTGTGATCGGATTGGTGATGTTTGTTGCGGCGGCATGTGCAGGCGGGGATGATGCAAAAGATGAATCTTTGATTGCGGACAAAAATGAAGGCGCTTCCATAGGAGGTTCTTCAGACAGCCGAGAAGCGTCGAGTCCCGTTCTTGAAAAAAGCGATGTGCAAGCAGAACTGGTCATTTACGGGGTCAGCAATGCGGAAGAAGAATTTAATGACCGATGGGGAAACGATCTGCGCGAGCAGTTTCCAAACATTACGTTTACTTACATTCAGAATGAACAAGGCAAATCATTGTCAGAGCTGATTATGGCTAATCAGCCGATCGATATTTTGTTTGATTCTATTGGCAGTGCGCCTTCTACTTTGATTGAAAATGGCTTCGAATATGACATCACGGATTTGGCGCGTGCGCATGGCGTGGATTTGGCCCGCTTTGAGCCGACTTTTTTGGATTCGATCCGGCAGATGGGCGGGTTATATGGTCTTCCGGTAAACGGCGGCGGGTTGGTCATTTACTATAATAAGGATATTTTTGATCATTTTGGCGTTGAGTATCCGACGGACGGCATGACATGGGATGAACTGCTCGATCTTTCCAAAAGAGTAACGAGGCAGGAAGACGGCAAGCAGTATGCCGGATTTGCTGCTTCTGTCGCTCATCCGATGCGCATGAATCCTTATTCTTTGGATGTCGTCGATATGGAAACGAACACGGCGGCGATCGACAATGATCTTTGGAGAAAAATGATGGAATATATGGTTGTGCTGCCTATCACGCAAGATGAGGGGTATCGGGAATTGTATGCGAGCCGAAACGGCGGATTGTGGACAGGGGATTTTGTCGGTGAACAAAACTTAGCGATGTTCATGATGAATTTCGGGCTGCAATATGCAGTGCCGGAATTTGAAACGATGAACTGGGATATGGTGAGCATACCGATTTTTGACGATCTTCCGGGCGTTGGATCGCAGCCTTATCCGAATTTCTTCTTTATTACTTCAAGCAGCAAGCATAAGGACGCAGCGATGGAAGTGCTCAAGTATGTCACTTCCGATGAACATGTCATGAAAGAATCGAGAAAAGGGAACATACCTGTTCTAGTCAATGAAGACATTAAAGAAATGTTTGGCCAAGATACGGTTTATAAAGACAAAAATATGAAAAATGCAGTGTTTTACAACGCATTTGCCGTCCCGCACAGGAAAACGATCTATGATAATTTAGTGGCAGGTCCATTGGATGCTCAATTGAAGCGGGTTATACTCGGTGAAATTGATTTAAACACGGCATTTCGCAATGCGGTGGAGGAAGCCAACCAAGCGATCGCAGAGCGAGTGGCAGCCCAAAAATAAACTTTATGAAAAAGCACGCATAAAGAAAGACCGCGCACATTCGAAACGCTTAGATGTCAATGCGAATGGCGCGGTCTTATTTGTATTTTGCAGTGGGATCATTGATTCACTCCAATAACGAACACTGCCGCGATCAGTTTCATTTGTTTCCGTTCGATTTGAACATTGGAAAAAACTGTTTTTTGTTGGTTTGATGTTTCTTTGCCCAATCGTTTTGTTGATTGTTCGGCTGCTTCCATATTTGAGCCCTTATTAGGTTTCGGCATTGAATGATGCACTGAATGATGTTTAACGATTTTGCAGGATGCGACGCAAGGTGTTGATAAATAAAAAATGAGTCTTGCTGAAAGTGTATATGGAATGGTTAAAACGTCTGTCCAGGGAAAAAATATTGTGATTCGATGCAGCGCTTGATTAAAAAAGAAATTAGAAGTGCATCAGGTTCGCGAAAATAGTTAGGAAGAAGGGATTGCAAATCAAGATGGATCCGATGAAACAGACGAGCCGCTTGAAACATGGTCAGCGGCTGGAGAAACAAATTCATTGTCTAGTAGTTACTCGCAATAACGCATAATAATTAGTTCGCTTCTGATTCTTGTGAAGAGGCATGTGAATGGCCGCTTGGCTGCTTGGGAGACTGTTTAGGAATGAAACGAAAAATTTCTTCTGTTTCGAAGCTCTTAATCAGTCTTTTCAGCCAGTCGTAATATTCCAGCGCATGTTCCATTTTCCCTAAATCGCGCTCGATGATTTCTGTGAGACTGGGATCTGAAGTTTCCTCCAACAGTTCTTCCAACATCTCTTTCGCTTTTCGGATTTGGCGCTCGTTTTGTCTGACTGCCCGGCCCCACTTGCTTGAAAATAAATAGAAGAAGGAGTTGTACCAGTCTTCTTCTACGCGGTAAAGATCTTTGCGCACTCCTTTTTGATATGTTTTATTCACCATCTTTATATCTAATAAGGAGCGGACTCCCGTGCTCATGCTCGTTTTGCTCATTCCAAGGGCATCTCGCATTTCATCCAATGTCATCGGCTCATTGTGAAAATACATCGTGCCGTATAACCTGCCGATGCTGTGCGGCACACCATATAAATCAATGTTTGAGGCAATGGAATGAATGACGATTTCTCGTATTTCTTCCAACTTTGACCAGGTGTCGCCATCGTATCGTTTGGAATTTTGATTCATCGTTCAGTACAGCCCCCTTCATTTATGCTAAGTTGATTGTAAGAAAACTATGAAATGAAGTAAAGGGCAACATGAGGAATGATGACAGAGCATTTGAAAGCAATTGTAAGAATACCGTGTGTCATGTTTGTACAGTTTCTACTTTACAAACTTAACAAACGAATATCCCATTATAGCCGCTTTGTCAATCGGCAAACCGGTAGGTTAAGATTGTGAAGGAACAAAACAATCGGTCCTATGGGGTGTAAAATTGTGGCTAAAATTAAAGTAGCACAGTTGTCTAAAATATTTGGCCGCCAAACGAAACTGGCTGCTTCCTTGCTTGCGGAAGGCAAGAGCAAAGAAGAAATATTGAAACAGACCGGCTGTACGGTAGGGGTAAATCAAGCGAATTTCGAAGTGGAAGAGGGAGAAATTTTTGTCATTATGGGCTTATCCGGCAGCGGAAAGTCGACATTGGTGCGCATGTTAAATCGGCTGGTGGAGCCCACTTCCGGCAGCGTGTTCATCGACGGCGAGGACATTTCCAAAATGAATCACGAACAGCTCTTGGAAGTGCGCAGAAAGAAAATCAGCATGGTGTTTCAGAAGTTCGCATTGTTTCCCCATCGGACAGTTTTAGAAAATGCTGCTTTTGGTTTGGAAATTCAAGGCGTTGCGAAAGAGGTGAGAGAAAGCAAAGCACGTGAGGCCTTGGAACTTGTCGGTTTGATCGGATATGCCGATCAGTATCCGAATCAATTGAGCGGCGGCATGCAGCAAAGAGTCGGTTTGGCCCGGGCGCTGGCGAATGATCCGGATATTCTTCTCATGGATGAGGCTTTCAGTGCGCTCGATCCTTTGATCAAGAAAGACATGCAGGATGAACTGTTAGAACTGCATCGAACGATGAAAAAGACGATTATATTCATTACGCACGATTTAGATGAGGCGCTGCGCATTGGGGATCGCATTGCTTTGATGAAGGATGGCAGCATCGTTCAACTCGGGACGGCTGAAGAAATATTAATGGCTCCTGCCAACGATTATGTGAGGCGGTTTATCGAAGGAGTGGACTTTTCCAAAGTGCTCACGGCAGCACATGTGATGAAAAGAGCGGAGACGATTACTTTAGGCAGAGACGGCATTCGCGTTGCGCTCCGAAGGATGAAGACATTGGGGCTGTCAAGCATCTTTGTCATTGACCGGGACAAGAAACTGATCGGTGCGCTGACGGCAGAGCGGGCTTTGCAAGCTGCAAATGACAAGTCAGAAGATATGTCGGCTTATATAGAAAGAGACGTGATCACTTCAGATTTGGATACGTCGATCAATGAACTGTTTGATAAAGCGTCTTCAGCGGTCATCCCTGTAGCAGTCGTCGACCAAGAACAGCGTCTTCGCGGCGTGATTGTGCGGGGAGCGATTTTGGCAGCTTTATCAAGAAACGGCAGCGAGAGCTGATACGTGAAGGGAATTGAAAATTGGGGTGAAACGATAATATGGATGAATCATTTATGCCCAAGCTGCCGCTCAGCGAATGGGTGGAATCATTTGTTAAATTTTTAAAAAATCAAGCCGCCGGTTTTTTTGATACTGTTTCTAAAGGAATTGAGTCGATGGCGGACGGACTCGGCTGGCTGCTTTCGATCGGAGGCATTCCCGGAGCGCCGTATATTTTCATTGTGCTGACCATGATTATCGCTTGGCGGCTGGCAGGCTGGAAAACAGGCTTGTTCTCGCTGATTGGGCTCGGATTAATTCATAATTTAGGCTATTGGGCTGAGACGATGGATACGCTTTCGCTCATCTTTATGTCTGTCATTATATCCATTGCCATCGGCATTCCGATCGGAATATGGATGTCGCAAAAAGATGCGGTGCAGTCCTTGGTCGTTCCAGTGCTTGATTTTATGCAGACGATGCCGGCGTTCGTGTACTTGATCCCGTCGGTAATATTTTTTGGCATCGGCATGGTTCCGGGCATCATCGCGACGATTATTTTTGCGATGCCGCCGGTAGTGAGACTGACCAATCTTG
>CALKAN010000110.1 GCA_937983035.1 uncultured Paenibacillaceae bacterium
TTTTCATCGCGCGTTTTTAAAAAGATACGGCATGACCCCAAAACAATTTCGACAAGAACATATTGAAAGCGAATACAAAATATGATCCCTGTTCATGAACTAATAAAAGAGACATCCTTATTCTCGTTCTTGCACATAAGGATGCCTCTTTGCCAGCCTTTTTCATGCAAAGTGCGGCAACAGTTACCGTGCTGACGGCCGCCGCATGCGCCATTTGCTGCTCCCGTTGTTACTGCATCGGTTTTGTCCGTCCATTCAACAATTGAATGATGCTGTCAGGATGTTCGTTGTATACGGTGTACGGCTGCTGCCCTTTTTCTCCGCGGTACGTAATCTCCCTGCGGTATGGCGGATCAAGGGCTGGCAGCTCAAATTGATCGGGATCGGCAATGTAACGGCGAAGCGCTCTTTCCGCTCCTTCGCGAATGCGCTTGCGAGCAACTTCCGGATGAATGTGAACAGCCCCATTGTTTCGATGAATATATTGATCTTGATCACATTCATCGCCGCTTCCCGGCATAATGCCCCGTTTGACCGCCACGGTTTCCATTCCGCTGATGAGAGCCTTTGCTTCCTGCGCAAATGCCAAATCTCCCGAACCGAAGATCGATCGTACGCCCAATTCCGCGCCGCATAAAGCCATCTGTCCAAATTCACCGACAGAAAGACCATTAATCGTATAATTGATCACTTTAAATGTGCCGGTATGAGCCATTTGTGCACATTCCGTTCCAGCTTTGGCATGTTGGCCGACCCATGCCATCACATCGAATGACTCGTCAAGCATAAATGGGTACGGTCCAGGAGTGGGGCCCCGCAAAAACTCCACGCGCGGATCCAACAACAAGTTGTTAATCGCACCGTGTCCATGTCCGTCACAAACTAAAATTTCAGAAGCCCCAGCCGCAAAAAAACCTTCGATGGCAGCATTTACTTCAAGCGTCAACAATCTTTTGCCTTCTTCGTAATATTTGCCCGAAGGCAATGCCCAATCTTGGAAATTAACGACGCCGCATACCCCTTCAATATCCGTCATGATGAATACTTTCAAACGGCTTCCCCCTAACTTTTCGCAGATCTCTCGCGCTGATTTTGTTACTTATCTAAAATGTTTTGTTTGGCTTCTTCTTCAGCTTCACGCAACGCGGTATTGATGTCGACCTTTTCCAGAGCCATTTTCCTCACCAGTTCGATGATGGCATTGTTTACTTCCGTCCGATGCTCGAAATACGGCGGGTTAGGAGCAGCAACGACTTTAAAGACGGCATCGAGATTTTTCCCTTGGAATACGCCTGATTCCGTGCCAAATGCTTTTTTGATGTCCGTATCATTCAGGACGCTTCCCCAACCCTTCATCGCGACTGCTCTTTGCGTTTCATCGGTCAGCAGTTCAATGAGAACTCTGAAGGCGGCCTCTTTGTTGGGACTTGCTTTGGAAACCAAAAACACAAGATAGTCAGCCGGTGCTCCGTAGTTCGGATTTTCTGGAAACACCGGATAAGTGGTCAAATCCCATTCAAAATTGACGGGATTGGCGGAAAACTGATTCGCAATGACCCCCATCCAGTTCGTATACATCGCAACCGTGCCTGAACTGAAATTCGTATGTCTGTAATTCGTATCTAGATCGGAAGAGCACACGTCTGAACTCCAGTCACAACGCTT
>CALKAN010000111.1 GCA_937983035.1 uncultured Paenibacillaceae bacterium
TTGTGTTTTGTTGGACGGCCTGCTAAAATGAAAGTAAAGGTTGACATTTTGCAATGCGTCAAGCTGAGCAGTTGGCTGATTTCTTCTCGGAGAAAGAGATTGATTTTATCGTTTCCAGCCCCTTTGAACGGGCAATTTCGACGATTCAGCCGCTGTCGAGCAGGTTAGGTTTAACGCTCCATACTGATGACCGATTGTCTGAAAGAGTGTTGTCACGACACAATGTTGCAGACTGGATGGATCAATTAAGGGAATCATTTGATGATCTTGATCGAAAACTGCCAGGCGGCGAGTCTTCTCGAGAAGCAATGGATCGCGGCATCAGCGTTATCCATGCATTGTTTGAACGCGAAGAGAACAATATGGTTGCAGTAACGCACGGGAATCTGTTCTCATTAATATTGAAATATTACGATGACAGCATCGGTTTTGAGGATTGGCGGGCGTTAGCAAATCCGGATGTGTTTGAACTTTGCAAACAGGAGCAATCCGGGGAAGTCAGCATTAAACATTTGGAAGTGCTATCATTTTTGGAGAAAAATGATTAAAGGAGCTGGCAAATGACAGAAGATTTTTATTGCGAAGAGGTGCTGAGCGGAAGAACGCCGGTGGAAAAAGTGTTAGAAACTGAAAACGTGCTTGCTTATTATCATACCCGGCCGTTTTATCCAGTACATATCGTGACTATTCCGAAAAGACATATTTCATCGCTCATTGCTTTAGATGAAAATGACAATGCATTGTTAATTGAAATGATGGACGTCATTAAGAAAGCGGCAGCACAGGTCGTATTAGAACATGGTGCTTGCAGGGTCATTACAAACTTAGGAGACTACCAAGATTCGAAACATCTTCATTTTCATGTTGTTTACGGACCGCCTTTAAACAAAAATTGAACCTGCTGCGAGGAATGAAGATCGGGCATTGATGATGATCAACGATCGGGACCAATTGTCATGGGCAGACCGATCATTTGGTTGGTCTTGCAGTTTCTATCTATTGCGATTTGTGGTTTTACGGTATTATTAGGAGTATCTTGGCGCAACATTCCATCGCTTGCAGATCATATCGAAAACATCCGGTTAGGATTGCCGTTCATCGGCGGAGTGTTGTTTATTCCGTGGGCGTTGCATTGGAAATTGCTTTTTCTGTTCGTATAAGCGCATCATTGCTGCCGGACGAAGACATCGAAAGAAGGAAGGGATTTTCATGAAAGCTCCTAAACAAATCATTGAAGTTTGGAGACAATTTGATGAATTCCCGATGGAAACGTTAACGAAAGCCTGGTATAGAGACCAGCCTGCTGCAACGAAACAACGATCCGTACAACTGATGAAAGAACATCGGGAGCTGTACGGCACATCTGGAAATTGTTTTGATTTGGCGATATGGCTCGTTCATGAGTTTGCGGAAGCAGGCATTGAGGCGTATGGGGTTGGCCGAGATTTATTCACTTCAGATGCCCATGTCGCCGTCATAGCCTTGCATCATGGTTATAAGTATTATTGCGATCTGGGTGATATGTGGGTGCAGCCGATTTTGATTGATCCCAGAAGCAGCGATTTTACCGACGAGTTATTAGACTCGTTTTTTCCAGCTGCTCGAGTCAGAGTCAGAACGAACGAAGATCAGTTCACTATTGAATATGTCAGGCCAAATGGGAAGAAGAGCTCGCAAACGTTTGACATGAACCTTCTGCCGCATGATGTGCTGCAGGATGCCGGCGAACATTGCCAACATATTTTGTGGAGTCCTTTGGTTGAGAGGAGGATATTTATTGAAAATGAAGTGCAGCATTGGGAATTCGATGAAGATCGGAGTTTTTTAAGCACGAATGCCGGATTAATCGAGGAAGAGCCGCTGGAGAGGATCGAAGATTGGGCCGAAAGAATACATCATCGAACGGGGATGAGCAAGGAGATTGTACAGAAGTCACTGGAAGCATACGCTGAAATAAGAAACGGGCGGTAACGGATGATTAGACAAATTGGAAGGGGGAGAGGACTTGAAATTTTATTTCGACGGATTTATTTATGGGATCATGCATTCGATCGAATGGGCGACGAAGTATATTTTGCCCTGGATCGCATTGTATTGGTTTATTAAAATGGTGAAAAAGATGAAATAAAAATGAGCTGAAAACGAAAATAAATGATCAAGTTGACGATCGATGTCAAGGGGGATTTCACGTTGTTGTTCGCATTGATTGCGGCATTGTTTATCTTGTCGCTTGTTTGTTACGTTCTGGGATACATATTTTTAAAGCATCAGTCCGATCATGGTTTTATGGCTCGATTAACTGACAATCTGGATAAAATTTTGGACGCAGAAGGATACAAAAAACAGCAAGGCAAACATTTCTTTGTCCTTGGAACGATATTTCTGTTGATTCCAATTTCACTTTACTTCGTCAATTATTTTGAATTAAACAAAAAAATATTGTTCTTATGGGGCATTATTTTAATCGGCGCGGTTTGGCACAATGCGTTTCAAGTCAGGAAGTTTTATAAATAGGATGCGCTTGTCCTGCAATGGATCAGCAGCCCGCTCACTCGCATAGGAGATGATTGCTTGAAACATGCATGGCTCGTCTCATTTATAAGAATTCCGATGCTGCTTTTTGTTTTAGCATTATTTACGTTCGTGTTTCGGTGGACAGGAATCGATGTTTCTTTCCCGTTTTCGCCCGATCTGTCAACGATCTGTTTTACCGTGGTGAATGCGGCTTGTTTCTTTTTTATGGCTCGATTATTGAGAAGCGAAGGCCGCTCGCTGAAAGCGTTGGTTGGATACCGCAAAGATCTGCTCGGGCAAGATATTTTATTTGGAATCCTGTGGGTATTAGTTCTGTATGTTCCATTCGCGGCGGCTCTGATGGGCACGATGTTTTTGATGCATGGCTCGGAGTTCATCGATCACTTTGAGACCGTATTTGCAGGCGATGCAGAGCAGTTTGCTCCGCGACCGCCGGGACTCACTTGGTTCGCGGCTGTCATATCGCTGCTGTTTCCATTTTTGAATGCGCCGATTGAAGAAATCATGTACCGCGGTTATGCGCAGAATGCTTTTATCGAGAGAACAAAACAAGCATGGCTCGGCATTGTGATCCCGTCACTCGGTTTTGCCGTTCAACATTTCATGTTGGCAGCCAGCATGCAAGGGGCAATCGCATATGCTGCGGCTTTCTTTATATGGGGGGTTGGAAGCGGGATCATTTATAATCAGCAAGGAAGACTGATGCCGCTCATCATTTGTCATTTCATCGTGAACATCGCTTTCAGCATCTTGCCGATCTTATTTTTGCTGCGCGGAAATTTTGTTTGACGAAATCCGAAAAACTAGAAAATAAATCATATTGAAATAGAAAGAGAGAATCAAATGAGAACAAGCATTAAACTTAGACGCATGATGAAAGTATTGTCAATGAGTTTCACAATTTTCGCTCAAATATATTGGTATAAGTTGCGGAAGAAATCAGATGAGGAATGGGAGAAGCTTTGGGAAAACATTGGACAACGTTTCCGTAACACATTATTTGAACTGGAAGGATTATTGATCAAAATCGGACAAATGTTAAGCA
>CALKAN010000112.1 GCA_937983035.1 uncultured Paenibacillaceae bacterium
TTCAGGTTTGATTTCTTCTTTCTTCTGTTCCGGCTTCACGCTCTCTTTCTTGACATCCGTTTCTATCTTTTCGGTTTTTTGTTTCTCTTTCGCTTCCGGTTTCGCTTCTTCCTTTTTCTTCAGCAGCCATTTTTTCGAAGATAATTGTTTCGGCTGTCCAGGGATTTTAATTTTCATGCCGATATCGATCTGATCCGGATCCTGCAACTTCGGGTTGGCTTCCTTAAGTTTCTCCAGATCCACTCCGTACTTTTGAGACAGCTTATAAAGCGTATCTCCTTCTTTCACTACGTGGATTTTCACCCGGAACCCTCCTTAAACAGATTGGCATAATAAATTGTATGCACGATCTTTGGCAATTAGCATCGCCCGGCAAACTTTTTAAAACCTCCTTGCGGCATCGATCTGCTTTTTATGCACAAAAAAAGCACATCTGAAAACGATGTGCTCTTTAACTCTTTTATTCGTATACTTTCACGCCGTCGATTTCGACAATTTTACGGAATTCTTCCAGCAAATGCAATGTGATCGGGCCGGCTTTCCCTTCGCCGATGACGCGCCCGTCTGCTTCCCGAACAGCGATGACTTCAGCTGCCGTTCCCGTTAGAAATACTTCATCCGCTACATATACATCATGCAGCGTAAATGGTTCTTCTCTCACTTCGTAGCCCAGCTTTTTGCTGATATCAATAATCGCGCGGCGCGTGATGCCGTCCAAAGCTCCAATGTAGGTTGGAGGTGTAACAATCGACCCGTTCTTGACGATGAAGATGTTGTCGCCGGAACCTTCGGCTACATAACCTTGCGCATTTAACATGATCGCTTCGCCGACGCCGGCCAGGTTAGCCTGAATTTTCACCAAAATATTGTTTAAATAGTTCAGCGACTTAATCTTCGGATTCAATGCGTCAGGTATGTTGCGGCGAGTGGAAACTGAAACCACCTTCAGTCCGTTTCTGTAGTCTTCCTCGCTGTAAATGGCCAGTTGTTCTACAATGATAATGACACTCGCCCTTTTGCACCGTCTCGGATCGAGTCCTAAATCACCGAAACCGCGGGAAACGACCAGCCGGATGTATCCGTCTCGAAGCTCGTTTTTGCGAATCGTTTCAATCAAGGCTTGTTCCATCTCTTCATAAGATAAAGGAATCGTTAAATCAATCGATTTGGCGGAGTCATACAGCCGGTCCAAATGCTCTTTGCATTTAAAGATGTTCCCATTGTATATGCGGATCCCTTCAAAAATCCCGTCACCATATAAAAAACCATGATCATAAACTGATACTTTTGCGTTTTCTTTTGTCACAAATTCTCCAGCTAAATAGATCCACTGAGTCATGATTTACACCTCCGAATTGTATTCAAAACTAGGATAAGAGCCTAGGATGCGAACTTGACAACCGATCGCTTCAATTTCTTGAATCGCTGCCGGAAGCAAAACAGAGTCCATGCGTTCTTCAATGTCAATGTAAAAATAATAGCTTCCAAGCCGAGCCTTCGTCGGCCTCGATTCCAATCGAGAAAGGTTGATTTTTCTCCAAGCAAAAGCGGACAGCACTTGGTGCAGCGCACCGGGATAATCTTGAGGCAGCGTCACTAAAATG
Organism: uncultured Paenibacillaceae bacterium; assembly: GCA_937983035.1. GTDB lineage: Bacteria > Bacillota > Bacilli > Paenibacillales > CALAME01 > CALKAN01. The sequence goes on from CALKAN010000112.1 coordinate 1,605, forward strand.
CTCGTCTTATAAGGGGCGTCATCGCTTTTCTTCAGCTTGTCCTTGCCGACGAGAATAAATCGCGTAAAGTTATTCGGATTGTCGTGAATGTTCGCTGCCAAAATGTCCAGGCCGTATTTCTCGGCAGCGAGCTTCGTTCCGATCGCTGCATAGCCTTGGCCGGCTTTATCTTTAACGAGCGCCGCCCCTTTCGCCGTGCTGCTTACTTGCTCCGGTTTCGCATGCGAAAGTTTTGCTTGCAGAAATTTGCGGCATTGGCCGAGCGCCACCGGATGGCTGAATATCGTATGAATCGATGCTCCGCCGTCTTTCCAGTCTTCGAGATGACCCAGCAAATTTTGCCTGGACGGATAAACCCATTCAGCCTGAACCGACAGCTCATATTGTTCCACTAACAAATCCATGTGCAAACTGACGGAACCTTCGATCGTATTCTCTATGGGAATGACTCCGTAATCCGTTTCGCCCTTTAATGTGGCGGCAAACACATCGGAAATGATCGGATATGGAACAAAGCGGACGGATGTGTCTGCAAAAAAATACCGAGCCGATTCCTCGGATACCGTTCCTTCCGGTCCCAAGAATGCAATGCGTTTCATCGTTAAGCAAGCTCCTTCATCTTATGAGTTGTCCGCTTCGCTTCAACTGGTAAGCAGTTGAGGGGTTTTGATTTCCATGACTCTTGCTCCTTGCGCATCCGGAACGAGCGACATCGTAGAAGCGGATACCGATGCTTCATGAAATGAGCGAATCATGAATTGTTCCAATTTTTCTTTATCCGGACTGTTTTGGTCAACGAACGCAATCAGCGTCGGTCCCGCGCCGCTTAACGCAGCTCCTAGCGCGCCTTGGTCGCATGCATGCTGCAAAATCTTCTGCATGCAGGGGATCTTGGCCGCGCGATGTGGCTGATGCAGCCGGTCTTTCCTCGCAGCACTGATCATGTCCAGCCGTCCGGTGCAAAGCGCAGCGACCAGCAGCGAACTATGACTGATATTATAGACCGCATCCTGCAAGTCGATCTGCTGCGGAATGAGCTTGCGCGCATCGTCTGTCGCGAGATGAAAGTCCGGCACGGCTGCCAGCAGCTGCAGCCTGGGGTCCGGGTCTATGCGGATATAGTCCGCTCGAGTGCCGTCCCATCTCGCTGCTACAATTCCGCCGAATAATGACGCGCCGGCATTGTCGGGGTGTTTCTCCAATGCTGCAGCCATCTGAAAAAGTTCATCTTTGGACAATGGATGGCCGATCAGCGCATTGGCAGCAACCATGCCGCCGACGATGGCTGCTGCGCTTGAGCCAAGCCCCCGAGCAAGCGGAATATCGCTTTTCATTGCGATATGAAGCGGATGAGGTTCCGCCCCGGCACGCTCAAAAACTTGCTGGGCCACTTGATAAATTAAGTTGGTCTCATCCGTCGGAATCCCTTCCATGTTGTCCCCGTGCAATTCAATGGACAACTCATCTGCCAGCCGCATTTCGATCTGTACGTACAAGTTGAGAGCCATGCCCAGCGTATCAAATCCCGGTCCTAAATTAGCCGTGCTGCCCGGCACGCTCACGTGAACGACCTTTCCTTCCATCAGCGTGCGCCCCCAACAGGCTCTGCATTCGTCAATCGTTCAATGGCTTCCATCACTGCAGTCTCATTATCTTGGACGACCACAGGCTGAACCGTTGCCTTCTCCATCGCTGTGTCAGGATCTTTCAGGCCGTTTCCGGTCAGCACGCACGCGATTGTTTCGCCGCCTTTGAAATATCCTTCTTTCTGAAGCTTCATCACCCCGGCCAATGATGCCGCCGAAGCAGGTTCCACGAAAATGCCCTCTGCCGAGGCAAGCAAGCGGTAAGCTTCCAATATTTGCTCATCGGTCACATAATTGATCTGACCGCCGGACTGTTCCGCGGCTTGCACCGCGCCTTGCCATGAAGCAGGTTTGCCGATTCGGATCGCTGTCGCAATCGTCTCCGGTTGCTCAATCGGCTCCCCTTTGACGATGGCCATGGCCCCTTCCGCTTCAAAGCCGAGCATTTTGGGAAGAGATGTGCCGCGATGTTCGTTGTATTCTTTGAATCCTTTCCAATAGGCCGTAATATTGCCGGCATTCCCAACTGGAATTGCCAAAAAGTCCGGCGCTTTGCCTAATTGTTCGCATATTTCGAATGCTGCTGTTTTCTGGCCTTCGATCCGATACGGGTTGACTGAGTTCACCAGCGTAATCGGATGCTTGGCTGTAATTTCCCGCACGATTTCAAGCGCACGGTCAAAATTCCCTTCAATCGCAATCACTTTTGCGCCGTAAATCATCGCTTGCGCCAATTTCCCCATGGCAATTTGCTGATTTGGAATTAATACGATGCAATTCAGCTTTGCCCGGGCAGCATAAGCAGCCGCAGATGCGGAAGTGTTGCCGGTTGACGCGCACATGATCGTCGTGCTTCCTTCTTCGACCGCTTTGGCAACGGCCATCACCATTCCTCTGTCTTTAAAAGAGCCGGTAGGATTCAACCCTTCATATTTCAAATAAATGTCCAACTGAAGAGCTTCCGAAAGCTGATCCGCCCGGATCAGCGGCGTGTTGCCTTCATTCAGCGACAATCTGGGCGTATTTTCGGTTACCGGCAAAAATTTTTCATATTGATTGATTAATCCTGAATAGTTCATTTTCCGTCTCCTTTGTCACTGTCTAGCCTTCTACTCGGTACATGCTCTTTATTTCATAGACGCAATCGAGTTCCTTCAAACCTTGAAGCACTTTCTTGATGCCGGCCTTGGTTGCGTCATGCGTAATAATGGTAATCTCTGCGTCTGTATGATCCGTAGTTGGCTGCTGCAATACAGCTTCCAAGCTGACGTCATATTTGCTGAATACTTCCGTAATTTTATAAAGCACTCCCGCCTTGTCTTGCACGCGCAGAAGCAAAAAGCATTTGAGCGTCGTCTGCTCATCGGCCATCAGCTTTTTATTGTTATACGCCTCAAATGGACGCACTCCGCTGACGCCGAGCATCACGTTCCGCGCGACCGCGATTAAATCCGCAACAACCGAAGTGGCTGTCGGCAATTCGCCGGCGCCCGGACCGTAAAACATCGTTTCGCCTACGGCTTCCCCGTAAACGTAAACCGCGTTGAAGACGCCGTCTACGGAAGCAAGCGGATGCGTATTTTTCACCATTGTCGGTTCGACGCTGATCCGAATAAGATCGTCTTGTCTTTCTGCAATACCTAATAATTTTACCTCATAACCTAATCTTTTTCCATATAGGATGTCTTCTTTCGTCACTTGAGAAATCCCGCGCACTTCCGCGTCTTCCATCGTCACGTTCATGCGGAATCCGAGCGTGCTCAAAATGACCATCTTATATGCGGCGTCAAACCCTTCCACATCATTCGTCGGGTCCGCTTCCGCGTAGCCGAGCCGCATCGCTTCTTCCAGCACTTCCTTATAATCCGCGCCGTCCCGGCTCATTTTCGAAAGAATGTAATTCGTCGTGCCGTTTACGATCCCCATAATTTTCGTAATTCGGTCTGAGGCCAATCCGTCGACCAGCGTTCTCAAAATAGGAATGCCGCCGGCGACGCTCGCTTCGTACATGACATCGCATTTCATCTCGGCTGCCTTTTTCAATATTTCTGCTCCGTGCAGCGCCATCAAGTCTTTATTCGCCGTGACGATATGCTTTCTATGTTCCAATGCGGCGAGGATATGCTGTTTTGTCTCTTCAACGCCGCCCATCACTTCGATCACGATATCAATTTCCGGATCTAAAATAATTTCCGCAGGCTCTTCAGTGAGCAAGCGCGGATCGACATGAATCGATCTTGCTTTCTGCTTGTCGCGAACTAAAATTTTCGCAATCTCGACCGCGCAGCCGATTTGCCGCTGCAAGTCTTCTTGATGATCCTGAACGAGCCGGACGACTCCCGTTCCGACTGTTCCTAAACCCATTAAGCCAATTTTGAGTGATTTCATGCCTATCTTCCCCTGTCAGATAATTATCGTTTAAGTCCCAGTTGAATTAACCGGGCTGCTGATCGTTCGCATGACCTTGCCCGACGATCCTCGCATGACTGACTCCTTCCAGCCGATGCAATGATTCGACAAAAATGGATAACCGTTCTCCCATGCGGGAAGTATCCATTGATATGACCACGTTCGCTTTGCCTTGGAGCGGTATGCTTTGATTAATCGTCAGCACGTTGCCTGAGTATTCAGCAATCAGTGCCAATACTTGCGAAAGAATGCCTGATCTGTGCTCCAAATCCATGGAAATGGTCACGATTTGCTCTTGATCGAACCGATCCAATGAAAATATGCCGTCCTTGTACTTGTAAAACGCGCTTCGACTTAATCCGACCTTCTCCACGGCCTCGTGTATAGTTTGCACTTTGCCGCCTTCCAGCAAACGTTTGGCTTCGATCGTTTTCAGCAGCGACTCCGGTAAAATATCTTCGCGAACTAAAAAAAAACGTTTCATTCGTCCTCCTGGTAAAGACTAATGTTTCCGTATAGTGGACATTATATCGGATCCGCCCCGATTTAGCAATAGACGGAAAACAATTTTCTATTCAACGAACTCAAACTCAAATTCGCCGATCCGAACCGTGCTGCCGTCCTCTGCCCCCGCATTTCTCAGCGCTTCATCGACGCCCATCTTGCGCAGCGTGCGGGCAATGCGCATCACCGCATCGTATGAACCCATCTGGGTTCTTTTCAGCATCGTTTCAATCCGTTCATTTTCAACGATAAATACGTCATTTTCTCTGCGCACTCGAATGTCGTCATCCGGCTCTTTTTCGAGGCGGAACGTTTTCCGCGCTTCTTCCTGAGGTTGTGCTGTTTCGGTTTCTGCCTGTTCAGGCAGCTGCTCAAGCATGTCCATCACTCGATACATCAGCTGTTTTAAACCGTCTTTGGTCAAGGCAGAGATGGAAATGACCTCGATATCTTCACCGTTTTCCGACAATTTTTGCTTAAAAGCTTCCAGATGCTCAAGAGCTCCGGGCATATCCATCTTATTCGCGGCCACGATCTGAGGTCGGCTGCGCAGCACTTCGCTGTAACGGTACAGCTCTTCATTAATGTTTACCCAATCTTCATAAGGATCGCGTCCTTCAGAAGCGGACATGTCAACGACGTGCAAAATTAATCGCGTCCTTTCAATGTGACGCAGAAACTCATGCCCCAGTCCAACGCCTTCATGAGCGCCTTCGATTAATCCGGGCAAATCTGCCAGCACAAAGCTGCGGCCTTCTCCCAAATCGACTACGCCTAAATTAGGGGAAAGCGTTGTAAAGTGATAGTCGGCAATTTTAGGCTTGGCTCCCGTCACGGATGAAAGCAGAGTCGATTTGCCTACATTGGGGAATCCGACCAGCCCGACATCAGCGATGAGCTTCAGCTCCAGCCGGATCCACCGCTCCTGTCCTTCTTCTCCGTTTTCCGCCAAATAAGGGGCTGGATTTTGCGGCGTGGCAAAGCGAACGTTTCCGCGTCCGCCTCGGCCTCCTTTGGCAACAACGACTTCTTGGCCATGCTCCACGAGATCTGCCAGCAATTCACCGGTGTCATCATCATAAATGACCGTTCCCGGCGGCACTCGGACGATCAAATCTTCCGCATTGGCGCCGTACTGATTTTTAGGCTTTCCTTTTTCTCCTTTTTTCGCTTTGAAATGTTTCTGATAGCGGAAATCCATCAACGTGCGAAGGCCTTCATCCACTCGAAAGATGACGTCGCCGCCTTTGCCTCCGTCTCCGCCTGCCGGGCCTCCGTCCGGCACGTATTTCTCACGGCGAAATGCGATGATGCCGTCGCCTCCGTCTCCGCCTTTAACATAAATTTTCGCTGTATCCACAAACATGGGAAATTGTCACCCCGCTAATGTTTGATAAGGAAAATGAAGCCGCATGACAAGCGTATGTTCGCCATTTGCAATTTCATGCGTTTTCATTAAACCGCGCCTGTTTCGGCCTAATCGTTCGATGTATTCTGCCATCGGCGCTAAATTAAAATTCGTCTTCAAAGCCAATTCGAAATAATCAGCCTGCTCGGAAGAGCCAAGTTGGATGCTTAACTTGACGCGTCGGCTGCTTTGTTCTTCCGCGTTGCTTGCAGCAAGGTCACACTGCCGCAAAAAAGCCTCGATGACATCCGAATATTTTGCCAGTGCAACCGCCGCTTCATCTGCGCGCTCTGACAACAATCTTTCGTCTGCTTTCACATCGATGGGAACATCTGGATGCTTGCTTGCGAATGCAAGCAATGACTGTTCGACAAAGGGCAGGCCCAGCCGAAGCAATTGTCCTTCCTGTTCCAGCTTCTTCTGTATATTTTCTACACACCCCAGCAATTTATCAAGCTTTTTCATTTTCACATAAGCAAAAATGAGCTGCAAATCATTCATCCAATCATGCCTGCGCAAACGATATTTATATACGTGATCCGCATCTTTCTTTAGTTTGATTCCCATAATGGAAAGTCGAACATAACGCCGAGCCGCATATGCAGCAAACGAAAACAAAATGATCGCTGCGACCGCCGCGCCTTTTACTGCCCACTGATCGCTGCTCACCGCTGCGATTATAAGCGCCAGCATGCCTGCACCGTAACAGACCGCGATGATTCCGCGCATCATTTTGATTTGTTCGTCCATTTCAACCACCCGCTTACGCTCGATTCAAACAATTCTAGTATATCAATGGCTCTTGGTTTTTTCTACCAAAATATAAAACCCGGCAGTCTTAAGACTGCCGGGCAGTAATCACGCGCACAGGGATCATTATGCTTCAACAGCGGCAGGAGCCTCTTTCGGATACACGCTGACTTTCTTGCGATTGCGTCCCCAACGCTCAAATTTCACTACGCCGTCAATTTTGGAAAATAGAGTATCGTCCGAACCGATGCCAACATTAGTTCCGGGATGAATCTTCGTGCCGCGCTGACGAACGAGAATATTGCCCGCTCTAACGAATTGACCGTCGCCTCTCTTCGTTCCCAAACGCTTGGCGATGCTGTCGCGGCCGTTCTTCGTAGAACCAACGCCTTTTTTCGAAGCGAAAAACTGCAAATCAAGTTTCAGCATCGATTTCACCCTCCTTTGATTATGATTTGAACATGGTCGCCGTAAGACGCTTGGATCGTCTCCAGCATGACCACCATCGATTCCAACAGCAGTTGAATTTGCGGCCATCTGTCTTTCGCAGACTCGGGCAGACGCATTGCAAACCATCCGGATTCCTTCATCTTCACTTCCGGTTTGCATTCGGTTAGTTTCATGATCGCGTTCACCGTTCCGAACGTCACGGCTGAAACGCCCGCGCACACGATGTCGTTCCCATAGTCCGCAAAATGTGCGTGGCCTTCTGCTTGGAATGCGATAATCGCATCATCTGCTTGTCTTCTTTCAATGGTGATCTTAATCATTCATCTATCCTTCTTTAAGCCTGGATTTTCTCAATCACGATTTTCGTGTAAGGCTGTCTGTGGCCTTGTTTGCGGCGATAATTTTTCTTCGGCTTGTATTTGAAAACAGTGATCTTACGCCCTTTGCCATGACGCTCTACTTTCGCCGTAACAACAGCGCCTTCCACTACAGGCGTGCCGGCTGTAAATCCAGCATCATTGCCTACGCCCAACACACGGTCAAAGGTAACCGTAGATCCTTCTTCCTGGTCAAGCTTTTCCACGTACAGTTCGTCGCCTTCTTGAACTTTGTACTGTTTGCCGCCGGTTTCAATAATCGCGTACATATTCGCACCTCCTCAACATCCAGACTCGCCAAATAAGGTGGCATCCTAAGCGATGCACTTTCGGAACCTGTTTTGTGCGGTTAGAGTGTGAGTCGGAAGATTCGCGCACACACTCGTTTTTTTATCATAACATAAGCACAATCATTAAGCAATGTGTTTTGCTTGAAAATGTTCGTTTTTTAATGCGGCTTGTCTTCATCGCTCGCACGAATTTTCTTTCGCGTCATTTCAAGCAAGCCTAAGCCTGTCCAACCTACAACAACCGTGCGGCTCCGGTCGCGGGCTGCCAATTCCTTCATCCGCTGCAACACTTGTTCGCGGCTGCTGCTTTTCTCCATGTCGATGAAATCGATGATGATGATGCCGCCGATGTCGCGCAGCCGCAATATGCGGGCGATGGCATCTGCCGCCTCCAAGTTCGTTTGCACGATCGTTTCCTCTAAATCGGTCGAACCTGTGAACTTGCCTGTGTTCACATCAAATACGGTCAACGCTTCCGTAAAATCAACGACGAGCGAACCGCCGCTTTTCAGCGGATGGCGATTTTGAAACACCCGTCTTACTTCTCGATCCACGCCGTACCGTTCGAACAGCGGCAGCTCGTCTTGATGCAGACGGATGCGCCCGGCCAATGCCGGATCATGCGCTTGAACGAACCTGCGCACCTGATCTGCCGTCATCGGATCATCGCATATGAATTCATCGATGTCGGAGGAGAACAAATCCCTTGCCGTGCGCAGCGCCAAGTCAAGTTCGCTGTACAATTCACAAGGGGCTTTCGATTGTGCTTTCAGTTCCTTGATTCGGTTCCATCTTTCGCGCAGCTGAAGCAAATCTGCTTCGAGAGATTCTTTGGCCTCGCCTTCGGAAACGGTTCTGAGAATCAATCCTTCGCCTTCTTGTCTCAGCTCTTCTCCGATTTTCTTTAACCGCGCCTTTTCTTCATCTGAGGCGATTTTGCGTGAAACGGCTACATAATCAGCTTCAGGCATGTAGACAAGCCATCTGCCGGGAAGTGAAATTTGCGCACTGACGCGCGGCCCTTTTTTTCCGATGCCTTCTTTTGTAATTTGCACGAGCACATGCTGGCCTTCACTGACTAACTGCTCGATGCTGGGCTTCTGCTTGGGCCGTTGCTCCAGATGAACCGGAAGCAATTCATCCCGGTATAAATACGCATTTTTCCCTGTTCCGATATCTACACACGCGGCTTGCATGCCCGGCAACACGTTCCTTACGCGGCCTAAATAAATATTGCCGACGATTCGCCTGTCTTCATGACGCTCTGCATCGTATTCCATCAACGCGCCGTCATCTGTCAAGGCCATTTTCATGCCATTGCCGTCTCGCTGAATCAGGATCCGTTTCATCGTTCCACCTCAAAGGTTTTGTTTTTTTTATTTTACATGAAAAGATCAGATACTGCACGGCTTGTTTTGCGATTGTTAAAATATGCTTCCAGCAAAATTTTTTCCGGCAGCACCGCTCGAATGTCTCCGACGGGTCCGGTCACGTAAATGACATGCTCATGCTGCTGCTTGTACCGTTGAAGCACATGATGAATGTTGTCATTGCTTCCGACGATGATCGGCGTCAGCCGATGATGGGCGCTGCTTTGCCGCCTGCCTGCCCGCGCGATCAGAAAGCGAAGGAAATGATAGGGCAAATTGCGCCGCATCGACCAATTTGAGAAAAATAAAAAAACTCCGATAATAAACAAATTCAGAGGAAATTTTTGCTGCAGACTGATGAAAAGGCAGTAAAAAAGAATCGCCGTGCTGGAAGCAAATCCGAGCCAAACCGTAATCGACAAGCTCCGATAGTAAGGCAGCAGGAGACTGAGCAATGCTTGCACGATTTTGCCGCCGTCCAGCGGGTGAACCGGAATGAAATTGAAAAGGCCGATCATCATGTTCACTTGCATGAAGTAAGCTCCCCATGCCGGATCCCACAAGCCGGCGTTTGTCATCACATATGACATCGCGATCATCCACACATGCTGCAACGGGCCTGCCAATGAAACTGCGATCGTTTCCCAAGGATGGATGTTGGCATGCTCATCGACGACCATCGCTCCTCCGAAAGGAAGCAATTGAATCTCTCTGACGCGCCAGCCAAAGCTTTTCGCTGCGCCGGCATGTCCGATTTCATGGATGAGAACGACTGCAAACAAAATGATGATTTCCATAAAATGCCCTGTAACTGCTGCAGTCATCAACACGAGCACGAATAATGGATGAAAGCGCACCGGAATCCCAAACAGCTTCAATTTACTCATTAAAGACGATCACTTCCGAAGGATCCATAATCGTCCCGTCAATTCTCACCGCAAAATAATATGGTTTCGGTGCTCCTTGGTCATCCACGGCTGCGGTTCCAATCACGCTGCCGCCTTCTACCCAGTCGTTCAGCTTGACTTTAGCATCCTGCAATTGCCCGTAAATAGACCAAACCCCGCCCGGATGCTGAACGATCACCATGTTGCCGATGCGGTCGTTGTAACCGGAAAAGATGACTCTGCCTTCATCGATCGATTTAACAGGCTCATTGCGATCAGGCAAAATATGAATTCCTTCCCGGTTCACTTCAAAAGGCACGACAATCCGACCCGGCAATGGAACATGATAAGTCCGCTTTGCCTTGCTGTCCGCTTTGGCCGCATCTTGTTTCCAAAAGTTGTGAAAAACAGGAATAAATGCGGGTGATCCGTGGAATTTGTGCTCATACCATTCGGCGATCTTTTCAAAATTGCCCTGCCTCGTCAGCATGTCTTCAATCCATTTTTTTCCCTGATCCGCCCATGGCTCTTCGATTTGAAACAACAGAAAGATGCCGAAGAAGAGCAGCAGGCAAATGATTGCGTTCAGCCGCCTTCTTCGCTTCCCGCCATGCGAGTGATGTTCCCAGTGAGAAGAGGCGGTGAATTCATCCGACCATGGCGGAGGCTGATTTTTCCATACGTATTCCGGATCGTCAGAGCGTCTGTGCTGCGATGAAGCTGTGCGTGGAATCGGAGGTTGCTGGGTTTGATTGCGCGGCTGGCGGAGCAGCTGCTCGATCCGTTTCTTTCTGCGCTTTTTCACATCTTCTTTGGACATCCCTCTCACCTTCTCGCTCATATCGTAGACAGATGATGGACTAGCATCTGACACCTATCTGATATGTATGTCCAAAGGCGAAAATGTATGCCCGAGCAGAAAGAAACGGTGATCAGAGACAAGATGGAGGAATAAGAGAAAACATCAGTTGATATCTTCCGGAAGCGGTTTGCGATGAATAGCCACGCTCATAATCAGGCCGACTGAAACCATATTGATCAACAAAGAAGAGCCGCCGTAGCTGATGAAAGGCAAGGTGATGCCTGTCAGCGGCATCAAGCCGATCAACATGCCGACATTTTCGAATATTTGAAAAACGAACATGGAAACGACGCCGACGACAATATAGGCGCCGCTTTTATGCACGGCGTTGATCGCAATTAAAATGAGCCGATATAAAAGAAGAAAATACAGGAATAAAAGCAGCGCAGAACCGACAAAGCCGAACTCTTCGCCGACGACAACAAAGATCGAGTCCGAGTATGGATAAGGGATGGATCCATTGTGAATGTATTTGCCCTGCAAGTAGCCTTCTCCCAGCAAAGCTCCTGATCCGATCGCAATTTTGGAATTTTCCACTTGGTACCTTGCATCCGATGAAGCGAGTTCAGGCCGCAAAAATGTATCAATTCTTTGCAGCCAATGTCCTTTGTTCCGCTCCTCCAAATATTCCTGCATCTGATCGTGATAGTTATCGTAAACATACAGAAAAGCAGCCAGGCACACGCCTACGATCACCAAAAAAATCAGCACGTACTTGAATTTAATGTTGCCGATCCAGAGCATCGCAAACATGATGACGAGATAGATGATGGCATTGCCTAAATCGGGATGTTCATAAACCATCATGAACGGGATCAGCGTCAAGATGCCAATCGGAACGATATCCCGCCAAAACAAAAGCGGCTCTCCGTTGCGTCTGGCCATCATATGGGCGATGATGAGAATCAAGGTCAGTTTCACTAATTCGGCGGGTTGAATCGAAAAACCGGGCAGCTCATACCATCCGCGCGCCCCGTTAATGTAACTGCCGAAAAAGTACAATCCGACCAAGGATAAAATGCCGATTCCGTAAATATACCATACCCATCTCATCAGCCAGCGGTAATCGATAAACATCGTAATGAACATGACAAAAAATCCGAGGATATAAAACACGATATTTCGGAAAACGACCCCTGAAAATTTGGGGTCGTTAAGTACAGCGCTGTGAAGCAGCAATGTGCTGGCAGCCATAAATATAAGCAATATAAAAGGAATGATCCAATCGACCTGTTTTAATTTAGATAGCAAAGATCATCCACCCATTCTAAATAAACTCTTGATCTTGCTGAATACGCCCGGCTTTTCATGCAAATTCATCAAAGGAACGGTGTCGCCGAGGATGCGCCTGGCGATATTCCGGTAAGCCTGGGCAGCTCGAGACGCAGGATTCATGACAGTCGGCTCGCCGGAATTGGCAGCCTTGATCACCAACTCGTCATCGGGAACGATGCCGATCAGATCAATCGCCAATATCGAACAGATGTCGTCAATATCCAGCATGTCGCCTGATTTTAACATATTCGGGCGAATTCGATTGAT
>CALKAN010000113.1 GCA_937983035.1 uncultured Paenibacillaceae bacterium
AAACACCCGACGCGTCCCTTGCACGAATCCGTTAAAGACGATATGCCGATTGTCAGCCGCCCATGCTGGATGCGGGTCTACGCGCAACGCTTTTGAAACTTGAAAGCCGGGATTGTCCACATTGATTCTCACTAATGTTTGTTCCGTTTTTTCTTCCAAGTCGATCCAGCGAAGCGGAACAGTCCCGTCCCCGAATGAAACTTTCTCATGCATATACGAATCCGTCAAAATGTGACGGCCGTTCGGATGCACGGTCGGATGACCGGAACCGGGAATCTCCTCAATGATTTTCTTCATGTCAGTGCCGTCTGCATTGACTTGAACGAAATACATCTTATTGTCGCCGTCGATGCACAAATTCATGGACAGCTTCTCGCCGTCCGGGAACCAATTGATATGATGTCCGCCGTGGCGCCAATATTCCGGTCCAACGGCGACTCGAATGTCGCTGCCGTCCGGCCGCATCGTTACAACCCAAAAATGAAGCTTTCTGCTGTTCATGTTCCACGGCTGCTCTAAATCCGTGTGAAACCATCGCATCGTAAACAGCAGCCGATCTCCCTGCGGATTGAACTTGCAATGAAAACCGTAACATTCACCCATCGTCTCATAGGGGTCGAGCGGAATGGAAGGCTGCGCTTTTTCGAAGACGTCTCGTATGGAGACGAGCAGCTTTTGTTTTCCGGTTTCCGCATCTGTCATGTACAAGCCGTCATCATCCCGCAGCCCGAAGTTGCGCGGAACGAGCTCATCCGGCACCCGGACTCCGTAGCCGTCCTGCGTTCTTCTCATCCGAATCGCCGATGCGGATATAATCGATTTGCCGTCTGGAGAAATCCGGTAGATGCTTCCTTCTAATCGTTCTTTTTTTCCTGTGAAAATGTCAAACTTGACGATAAACGGTTCCCACGTTTTGTCATCGACATCGTTGTAAAATAAAGCGTTGTCATCTGAGCCCCAGTTAATGTTCGCTCCCAGTTGCGGCTCCCAACCGCACGTTTCAGCCACTTCTCTTTCCGTGCCTGTCTGCAAGTCAACAATAACGATGCTCGCGCGTTCCCCAGGCAAATTCAGCCTGTCTTCCCGCGGCATGCGCGTCAGCGCCAAGTACCGGCCTGATGGACTGATCGGCGAAGTGTCGAAAAAGCGATGAATGCACCCGCCCGCATTCGGCGTGACGCACCAAACCGGCACAACTGGATCATATTCAGCATAACGCGGAAACGCTTTCTCATTAATCACGGGGTCTGCCTCCTTTTCGCTTTCAACTCTCTTAATAAATCATATCATCGCACAGCAATCTCGCGTTTGTCCATCTTCTTTTTTTGCAAAGAAACACGTCACTTAAAATAATCGAATCACGGTTAATGAAACTGGTCGTTATAAAAGGAGAATCATGCTTCATTCCAAAGACGACGCAAATTGTCCATCGCGATCTTTGAAGCTTCCCTGCATTCTTCCATCCCTTCAAATTCTACCGTAATGTATCCATCATACCCAAAATCTTTAATCAGTTTAACGATTTTCCGAATCGGAATATCTCCTTGCCCGACGATGGCTCCGCGCAAATAATTGCCGTTGGCGGTTGTAAACCACTTTCCTTCGCCGGGATGTTCATCGTAAGGACGAAAATAAAAATCTTTAAAGTGGATCAAAGATGCATAGGGCAAATTTTTCATCACGCCGATGATCGGATCCTCATCCGCGCACATGAAGTTGCCGATGTCAAGCGTCGTTTTAAAATTCGGACGATTCACGGCATGCAGCACGCGCTGGACGCGATCGCTCGCTTGCACGCTGAAACCATGATTTTCAATCGTTGTCGTGATGCCGAATTGCGCCGCATAATCTGCAATCATCTGACTGCCTTTAACCATTAGGGGCAAATGTTCTTCAAACCAAGCGATCGTCATATGTTCTTTCGGCAATGTGAATGCGGTTACATCATGCCGCATATGTTTGATTCCCATCCGATGCACAATATCAACATGCTGCTTGACCCGCTCCACTTCCTCCGCAAACGCTTCTTCTGTTTCTTGCACAAAATTGGCAGGCATCGAATAATTGGACAGTTCTATGCCTGCAGTTGCAGCTTTTTCACGGATGGCATCCGCCAAATCAACATTGTCCACTACCGTGTAGCCGTAAGGCACAAGCTCCATATGCTCGCCGCCATTTTCCGCAATCCAGTCGATGACGTCCAGCACTGTCATTTCGCCGGAGCGAATGGCTGGCAGCAAACTGTAAGTGCTTAATCCAATTTTCATGTCCTTATACCTCCCATGGTTAATGTTTAATGATTATTGTAAATCTTATATCTATATTTATCTATAGAAGAAAAGCGGACTGCATGCCATAAATTTTCACGATTTGCACGATTAGATTTGCAACTGTTTTTCCCATGCTGTCCGCTTGCCGAGATGTTATTCAATTTCTGCTTTAGCTGCTTGCTTTCCATGCGGCATACTCTTTCCATGCGGCATTCTCTTTCCATGCGGCATTCTCTTTCCATGCTGCTGTTAGCTTCTGCGCTGTCGATCACCGCATGATGCTGCTCCGCTTGCCGCGATGTCCCAAATTTTCAGCGATGTTATTGTGCTTTCTTCGCAAACAGCTCCCGCTCTTTCCATTTGCCAAACCGATAATAACCAAAGGCAAAACCGCTGCTAATGACGAAACTGAGCCCGATGCCGTACGCGATTCCAATCTCCCCAAACCAACTGGAAAACAAGTAAGAAAGCGGATAGCGCAGCACCCAGAAAGAAATGATGTTCAGCACAAGCACTTGAAACATCGCACCAGAAGCACGAACGATGCCGTTCAATATAAAGTTGATTCCGAGAAACGGATAAAGAAACACGATAAAGCGCAAATAGTCTGCGCCGAATTGAATCGCATCGTTCTCATCGATGAACATGCGAATGCCCCAATCGGCAAATCCTAACACGAGCAAAGCGATCAACAACATCATGCACAAATTCAGCAAAACGCCGTATTTGGCAATCTGATGCACGCGATTCCACAGATTTGCTCCGATGTTTTGCCCTGCCATGCTGTTGACCGCGAGCCCGAGCGCTTGAGCCGGAACCATCAAAAGGCTGTCGATCCGCTGTGCAGCTCCGAAACCAGCCACTACATCTGCGCCGAAAGAATTGACGACGCTCATGATCGCCATCGCGCCGCCAGAGATAGCCATCATCTGCATACCGGCAGGAATGCCAAGCCTGAAAATAAGTTTCATCTCTTCAAACTTTGGAAGCAAAGGCACAGAAAACGGCACGAGTTTCCGGCGCAACACATAAAACAATCCGTAAGCAAAAGCCAAACTTTGAGAAATGACCGTCGCATAGGCCGCTCCAGCAATGCCAAACTTAAATCCGGCAATCATCAATGGATCCAGCACAGTGTTCAACACGACAGCCAAAAAAACAATTCGCAGCGGAGTGCGGCTGTCTCCCAATGCGCGCAGCACCGTGCCGATGAAGTTGCAGCCGAATACGAACAAAATGCCGAGAAAATGTATTTTCAAATAAACGGCTGCCTCTTCGAAGATGCCCGGCGGCGTGCCGAGCCAGCGCAAAATCGATTCAGAAGCGAAAAAACCGACTGCGCCAAGCAAAGCGGCAAGCATGAAGAGAATGACTGCAAACGCGTTCAGATAACGCCTCAGCCCTTCTTCATCTTGCCTTCCTTTCTGCTGAGAAAGAATCGTCAACGCCGCACTGTTCACCCCAAGGATGAAAGACAAGACCGTGAATATGACCGTGCTGGAAACAGCGACCGCTCCCAGCGCATTGGCGCCGATCAAATTGCCAACCCAAAGACTGTCAATGAATTGATACGATACTTGCAGCAAATTCGTAAGCATAAGCGGAACAGAAAAATAAATCATCTGTTTCCATATGTTGCCCTGCGTAAAATTGTGTTGACTCATCCATGCTTCTCCTTGCTCAAATCTTTATCGATCTGTCATCCATTCAGCTGGCTGATATTGCCGTATCACTCGACCGAGGCAATTTCATCAGCTGTTTGCTGTCGCTGCATTTGCGGCAATTCGATCTTTTTTTTTTACATACTGGGACAGTTTGTAATTTATTTGAGACAGCTGTTCTGCACGATTGATCTTATTTGATCTGCGTAAGTTTCATCCTCGCTGTTGTCATGCATTCACTTGATCCGAGGCAGCTTCATCAACTGTGCGCCGCTGGCATAATAGATGCTTCCATCCGGTCCAAGATCCATCAAATGCACTGGAGTGTCCAACAATTTTTGCGATTCCAGCGTTTCCGGATGAAACACGTGCAGTTCTCTGCCTAAAGTCGTATACAGCATGCCGTCTTCGCCCCAACGCATAAAGAACGGCCTCCAACTGCTCGCTCTTGCCCCCGTGTTCATGATCCGGCTTTTTACGAGCTGCTTCGTTTCGGGATCCATCACGAATAAGGCGAAAGCATTGTCTGAGGAAGGCGTGCTTCCCCACATAATTCCCCATACATTTCCATCTGATCCGATGCTTAGTTCACCGATCATCAACGGCGTAAAGTCAGGCACGGGCGGTGCATCCGCATAAGTTACTTTTTCCGCGGCAACATCCCATTCGAACAGTTTCGCTTCCGCCTCCGTCGGCTCAACTCCTAAGCCGCCCCATATGGACGTTCCGCCGTACACTTTGCCATCCAAGTATGCCAAGCCGATGACGCTTTGGTTAGGAACGATATTGGGGTATTCTTTCCACGTCCTCGCATCCGCGTCATGCACCGTCAGCGCCCCGCTTAACAGGCCGTAATCTGCCACTGTCCCGATAAACAGCTTGTTATCCCCGCTTGCAAACGTAAACGGCCTGCTTTGCCGGTTTTGAATGTCGTAAGCGATGCGCGGATTTAAGATTGGATTGTATTCTTTGTTCGGATCAAATTCATAAATAATCGCACCGCCGTAGATGCCGAAATATACTTTGTCATTTAAAAAGCCAATGCCTTCAATTTGATGCGGTTCTTTTTCTTGCAAAATAAACTGCTCCCGCTGCGGATCATATACGCTCATCGCTCCTTGATATCCGCCCATGTACAAATTCCCGTCCGGTCCGGTCTCGAGAGACTGAATGTTGATGCCGGTTCGCGTTCCGTCCGGAACATAACTGGAGGTCGTTCCTTCAACCGGATCGTACAGCGTCACATGAAGTTCTTGCGTCACCACCGCGAGCACATGCCGTCCCGCATTCGGACCGTCTTTTAACTGAATCCATCCCATTCCTTTTGTCAATTCATTCGGCAAAATCGGAGCGCCGTTGGCAACTTTGAATTCATCCGTTGCTGTGTTATACGTATACAATCTAGAGTTTCTCCGGCTGCGAAAATAAACGAGATCTTCCTCATCAGGCGATGGCGGCGATACATAGGCGTCAATGGGCATGCCCGAATCATTCGTAATAAAATGCAGCACTTCATGCGTTTCTTCATCCAGAATGAGCGTCCGAGATCCTGAGATGACAAACAATTTTCCGCCATAAGCGAAAATATTGGAGATCGAACTGTTCTCTCCAGTAACCGGCAGAATGATTTCTGTCTTTTCCAATGTCATGCGGTCATATCGAATCAAATGGCCAGTCGTGCCGATGCCTGCATAAAAGTACCGCCCCGATACTCCGCCGCCGCGCACGTAATCTTGTCCTTCTTTTGCAATGCCCAAATCCGTAAATTCGTTTGAAGCAATATCATATACAAACGCCTTGCCGCCCTGATTCGAATATGTCGAGCCGTAAATTTTTCCGTCAGGTGAAGCATCCAAGTCCCACACCCACCGATTCGACGGATTCGTGCCGATCGTTTCAAATTGTTTCGACTCCGGTATGTATCGATATAATCGTCCTGTCTGCGTGCCTGCCACATAAACGTTCTGATCAGAACCGATCGTCACTGCCCATATGACGTCTTCTCCAGGCAATTTTTGCGAAAAATTCACTTCCCCTGTAAACGCGTCGATCGCATAAAAAACAGCCGGTGAACCGTTCGTGCCGAAATAGATTTCATCTTTGCCCACGGCAGCGCCCTGAGTCATTGAGACAAGCGTTGCATCCCCGAGCGATACCGGTTCGCCGAATGTTGGAAAGGTCAATTCCAACGCCTCCTCTTCCATGTCTTGTTGTAATTCAGAATAATCTTCGTCAGCGATCTGTTCATGTTGTCCATTATCAGTATACATGATCTGAAAGAAAACTGCCCCAGCCATGATCAAACAAATCGCAATGACAAACCAAATCATGTTTTTTCTCTTCATCTTTTCCCCCTGCTGATTTGCAAATTTTGTTTATTATTGCTAACAACTGCGCAAGCACATGCTGCCTTGTTCGCATCGTTGCAATCTCCAGCGCTGATCAAGCCGCTGGGTTCACCTTCGCAACGCGAAAACGATCAATGGCAGATTTGCGATGCCTGTTTTATTCATGCGGCTATGGATCTTTGCCGCTTCTTAATTTCAGCTCCAAATAGAGCGTCACCTTTTCATTCATGTTTTTCAAATCAATGCCCCCGACTTCAGCAATGCGCGCAAGCCGATAACTGAGCGTGTTCACATGAATATGCAGTTTGCTGGCTGCTAATCGAACGTTGCTGTCACAAGACAAATATGCTTCCAGCGTCTTCACAAGCTCGGTCTTATGCTCTCGATCGTATGCTTCAAGCGCATCCAATGCCGCATTCCGCACTCCGAGCGTTGAACGCACCCGTTCCATCGCAGGCAAATATAAATAGAAGCCAAGTTCTTCATAACATAAAAACGTTTGAGCATCCTGCGGAAACCGCTTTTTGGTCATGAGCACCTCATGCGCCTCGCGAAAACTGCGTGCGACATCCATCAGGCTGCCGCGAACGAGACTGCCCGCCCCGCAAATGACGCCGCTTACGTGCAGCTGGTCAGCCAAATCATAGACAAAGCGGTGAAACCCTTCCCATGAGCGGTCGCTTTGCGGTGCAGCGAGCAGCGCCAGCTGCTTGCGGTCGATCATATATCCGCAAATATTTATAGACTTCTCTTGAGAAAACGACTTAGGAAACTCCGGGATCCATCCGCTCGAGATGGGCGCGGGCGCCTCCCACTCAAATAAAACGACGCGCATTTGCTCCGGCAAGATGAGCTGAAGCCTGCTCGCATGCTGACGAATCTGAAAATCATTATCAAAATATCCATGAAACAACAAGCGCCAAAATTCCTCGGGACGAAGGAAGCGGCGGA
>CALKAN010000114.1 GCA_937983035.1 uncultured Paenibacillaceae bacterium
TTTTTTCATCGTTCACTCATCTCCTAACAGGCATATTGTAACAAAATCATCTAATAATTAGTATTATACTAAATTAAGGCAATCGTTGGTAAAATAAATTGAACAGCATTTGCGAATTTTTCGTGAGCCGATGTTACTCACCGGCTGTTCTTCCTCCATCCGCCACCAGTGCATGTCCGGTTACAAATGAAACCTTGTCTGAACAAAACCAAATGATCGCTTCCGCTGTTTCCTCCTTTCTTCCATCCTTTTCCTTCAACAAGACGGCACCGATGATGCACCAAATATTTCTGCTGCTTGTGACGTTGTATAAACATTGCCTTTTTTAAAAAGTCATGCATATTGACCTGTGTGACCATGATCGCCCTCATTCCCAAACAAAAAAGCACCCCAATCGGGATGCTTGTCTATGGTATAATATGGACAGCACACAATAGTGGTTACGGGCGGCGGCCAAGTCCCCAACAAAGGGGGTGAGGCCATGACAGTATACGAAGCATTATCATTAATGCTTACGTTCGGCATCCTAATCGTCGCCGTACTGTCTTTCCATAAAAGGAAATAGACCGCCCTAGGCCAAGGTGATCGGTCTATTTCAAAACACTGATTGCCACCGCTCTTAACGCGGCTATTGTGTGCTGTTTATTATTGTATTCTAATCATAGCAATTTATTCTGTTTCTTGCAATTATTTTTTCATTCGATTTCATTCGCTGACTTTTTCTAAATTGCAAGATTAAATGCAACAAAATACGATAATCTGCTATGCGTAAAATTGTGCAACCAATTTTAGTTCGTCTTGGAACAATTCACTAGGCGAGCGGCAGCCTAATATTTTTCTGGGATTATTACGCCATGCTTCTACTCGGGCAATGAGCGTCTCGTCGATATCATCTATTGCCCTTAGGTTAATGCAGCTGTATAGTCGTAATGCAAGTTCCGTCTTGATCAAATGTAGAAAAAGATGCTTCCGCTTTTTTCCCTTTATGATTGATCGTTATATGGTACGTCTCATTTCGAGGCAGCCATAAATCAATAAATCCGTTCGCATATGTTTTCAACGTATCTTCTATGACTGCATTGCCTTCTGAGTCTTCAATATATACATCGAATTCTTCCTCGGTCAATTCACCTTGACAACTGGTTAAACTATGGTTTTTACATGGATGTGTTACGTTGATATACGGTGCGATCGAAACAAAAAACTCATCCTTCGGCAATGAATAGATTGTCTTGTTCCCATCACGATCTGCAACGATTAAATGTTCTGATGTAATGGAGGCCGTTTCATCGCTTACATCGCTTATGCTGTATTGATGAACTAATCCTTTAATATCATCAGTATAACCTTCTTCAGTTGCAGGTTCAGCGCTGCAAGCAGCCAGCAAAACAATCAATAATAATAAAACAAAGATGCCTAGTTTAGTTTTCAAATGTGTTCACTCCATCAGGTTGAAATTGAATTCGTAAAGCTGCTCAATCAAGTTGATCGAAACTTTTTCCATGCATTTCATATCCTGTTTACAAACGATCGAGTCACAATGTGTATAAAAAATACACGAAATAATAAATTGCTATACATTTCATAGTACTACTGATCTCATTGATTTTCTACAGCTGCATCATGTTATTCATAAACTTGTGATTTTTGTTCCCACAGTTTTCCATTTAACAGCCGTTATAACCTGTATTCCCTAATGACGACATTCTTCATGCAACTGCAGCCGCGAATTCAATGTGATCCTTGATTCTTTAGACAATAAATCATAGAACTTCCTTACTCCCTTTACACGAGGTCTTGACTTATTCCATAAAACAGGTCAATAAACCAAAGAGCAGTTGGCATATTCGCCAACTGCTCCATTCATCATCTTTATTTTATACCGAAACTTTGATGATTCCTCACACACGAGAAAAATTATATTTGCTGTGCCAAGCTTAATTGCAGCGGCTGTAACCGCAGCTGTTGCATGTTTTGCAGCCTTCGCTGAAGATGAGCGTCGCTGCCCCGCATGATGGACAGAGGTCTGCCTCAGCTTCCAGTTCTTCGGAAACAGCTTCTGCTGCCGCAGACACCCCTTGCGTTGTTTCAGCATTGGACGCTGCGCTTGCTCCTGAAACTGCCGGAGCTGCTGCTGCCGTAACTTCATGTTGGGAAGAATAAGCCGCTTCCTCTTCCATGTATTCCATGTGCATCTCCAACGCTTTAGCTACCGCATCCGCAATCGACTCCACCCGGTTGGCGCCGAATCCGATCGCTCCCGAGCCGCCGATGCCTTTCAAGTGCTTAATGAGCAGCCTTTCTTTCTGCCCATGGTCGCCGTAGCGCAAGAACAAGGAGATCACGCGGCCGAGCGCTTCAGACATCGCAAACACGTCAGATCCGGCTTTCCCTACGTTCAAGAAGATCTCGCCCGGCACGCCGTTCATGTTGTTGATCGTAATGTAGGCCATGCCAAACGGCGT
>CALKAN010000115.1 GCA_937983035.1 uncultured Paenibacillaceae bacterium
TACGATCACTGCTTTTAATTTGGCTGAACAATATCAATGCCCGGTGATATTGATGACAGATTTGCAGTTGTCGCTGGGCAAACAATCCGCCGAATTACTAGATTATGATCAGATTCAAATTGATCGCGGAAAGCTTGTCCATCATCCGGAACCGCTCAAGCCGGGCGAATTGTTTGAACGTTTTGCAATTACAGAAGACGGCATATCGCCGCGCGTGCTGCCGGGAACAGAGCATGGTCTCACTCATGTGACTGGCGTAGAGCACGATTCGATGGGCCGTCCTTCCGAAAGCGCGGAGAATCGGAAGCAAATGATGGACAAACGCATGCGGAAATTGCAGGATGTCCGAATTAAGGAGGCGCTGCGCATCGATGCGCCGCATGAACAGCCTGACTTGCTGATCATCGGCATGGGTTCGACGGCCGGAACGATAGAGGAGGCGAGAGGGCGCCTTGCTGACCGAGACAATGTTAAAACGAACCAAATCATGGTCAGACAGCTGCATCCTTTTCCGACAGAACAGCTGCTTCCGCACATGCGTCAAGCGAAGCGCATCGTTGTCGTGGAGAATAATGCGACGGCCCAACTGGCTCATTTGATTGTTCAGCATGCGGGCGGCCGCGATCAAATTCGCTCGATATTAAAATATGACGGAACGCCGTTTTTGCCCTCCGAAATTTATGCAAAATGCAAGGAGCTGATCTGAATTGGCTACATTCAAAGATTTTCGCAATAAAGTTAAGCCGAATTGGTGCCCTGGCTGCGGTGATTTCTCCGTCCAGGCAGCGATTCAAAGAGCGGCTGCCAATGTTGGTTTAGAGCCGCATCAATTAGCCATCGTGTCCGGCATCGGCTGTTCCGGCAGAATTTCCGGCTATATTCACAGCAACGGTTATCACGGCGTTCACGGGCGCGCATTGCCTATCGCTCAAGGCTTGAAAATAGCCAATCGCGAACTGACCGTAATCGCTGCAGGCGGAGACGGAGACGGATTCGCGATCGGGATGGGGCATACGGTGCATGCCATTCGCCGAAACATGGATATCACTTATATCGTTATGGATAATCAAATATATGGTTTGACAAAAGGACAAACTTCTCCGCGTTCAGCTTTCGGCTTTAAAACAAAAAGCACGCCGGAAGGGTCCAAAGAGCCGGCTTTGTCGCCCTTGGAACTGGCGATCGCATCCGGCGCCACTTTTGTCGCGCAATCATTTTCTTCAAACATTAAGCAGTTAACTGAAATTGTGGAGCAAGCCATTTCGCACAAAGGATTTGCATTTGTCAACGTATTTAGTCCATGCGTCACGTTCAACAAAGTGAATACGTACGATTGGTTTAAAGAGCATCTTGTCGATACAGTTGATTTTCCCGATTATGATCCAAGCAATCGCATGATGGCCATGCAGAAAATTATGGAGACAGACGGAATGATCACCGGGCTGCTTTACCAAGACAAGACGGCGAAACCGTATGAGGACCATGTGTCGGGATTTGCCAAAGAAGCATTGAGCAAACAAGATTTAAAAATTACGAGAGAGCAATTTAACGAATTGCTGACGGAATTTATGTAATGCAAGGTGATCTTGCATATGAAAGGAAAACGGGGCTGTCCCAAAGCCTGTTTCATTATTGAAACAGCGGGATAGTCCCTTTATCTATTAAGAGTAGGAAATTGCAATATAATTTGTTATAATGAAAAAATGAGATAGGGAGTGAAATGAAATGACGGTAAAATCCGAAAAGGATTATTCGATATATTTTCAGCCGCCTTCTTTAAATGCCGCTAGAAAAAGAGGCAGAGAAGAAGTGAAAGTGCACTATGATTTTGACATTCCTGAAGACATGCGTGATTTCGGCAAAGACAAGAAAGTGTTGGTTCGCACTTACGGCTGTCAGATGAATGAACATGATACGGAAACGATTTTAGGACTGTTTGATGAGATGGGCTATGATCTTACAGAAACAGAAGAGGAAGCGGACGTGATTTTGCTGAATACTTGCGCGATCCGAGAAAATGCGGAAGACAGAGTGTTCGGCGAGCTCGGGCGTTTGAAGGCGCTCAAGCTGGAAAATCCTTCCTTGATGCTCGGGGTTTGCGGATGCATGGCTCAAGAGGAGTCTGTCGTCAATCGCATCTTGCAAAAGCACAACCATGTTGATTTAATTTTTGGCACGCACAACATTCATCGCTTGCCGCATTTGCTTCGGGAAGCTGCTTTTTCGAAAGAGATGGTCGTAGAAGTTTGGTCCAAGGAAGGGGACATCGTCGAAAACCTGCCTAAGAAAAGAGCCGGCCTTAAAGCATGGGTCAACATTATGTACGGCTGTGACAAGTTTTGCACTTACTGCATCGTTCCGTTCACGCGCGGCAAAGAGCGCAGCCGCCGACCTGAAGATGTCATTAAAGAAGTGCGCGAACTTGCTCGCCAAGGTTATCAAGAGATTACGCTTCTCGGTCAGAACGTCAATGCTTACGGCAAAGACTTTGAAGATATCTCTTATCGTTTTGGCGATCTGATGGCAGACATCCAGAAAATCGACATCCCGCGCGTGCGGTTTACTACGTCTCATCCGCGCGATTTCGACGATCATTTGATCGAAGTGCTGGCCAGCCGCGGCAATTTGGTAGAGCATATTCATCTGCCTGTTCAATCCGGCAGCTCAGAAATTTTGAAGCGAATGAACCGGAAGTATACGAGAGAAGAATATTTGGAACTCGTCAGAAAGATTAAACATGCCATCCCGGATGTCGTGCTTACAACCGACATTATTGTCGGATTTCCTGGAGAAACGGAAGAACAATTCGAAGAAACGATGTCTTTAGTGCGTGAAGTCGAATTTGATTCTGCGTTTACTTTTATTTATTCTCCAAGAGAGGGAACCCCTGCTGCGGCCAGGAAAGATGACGTCACAATGGATGAGAAAAGAGCCAGATTGCATCGTTTGAATGCTTTGATCGACGAGCTCAGCTTAAAGAGCAACCTCAAACTGGAAGGCAAGACGGTTGAGGTGCTTGTCGAAGGGCAAAGCAAGAACAATCCGGACATGCTTTCCGGCAGAACCCGCACGAACAAGCTTGTTCATTTCCAAGGGCCGAAAGAATGGATCGGGTCATTTGTTGATGTTCATGTGACGGAAGTGAAGACTTATTTCCTCAGAGGAGAAGCTGTTGCAACGGAAGCCAAACATGCTTGATGATTTGCTGGGCGCATGACATTGCGCAGCATTTACTCGCGTTTACTATTTGCATATAAAGGAGGAGCCCTGATGGCAAAACAGGGGAGGGTCAATGATCGCGGCATGAAAGAATATTATGTCAGAGAATTGATTGTTCGCGAAGATATTATGGAAAAAGCCAAAGAAATGGCGCAAATGATCGCTTCCACAGATGAAGTGAAGCTGTATCAGCAAGCGGAGAAAAAAGTGCAAAATCACGAGCGGATTCAAGAACTGATCCGACAAATTAAGAAAAAACAGAAAGAAATCGTAGCATTTGAAACGTTTGAAAATCACGAAATGGTGAAGACAATCGAAGGTGAAATCCAGCAATTGGAAGAAGAGCTGGATCAGATTCCGCTTGTGCAGCAATTTAAACAAACACAATCAGACATTAACTATATGTTGCAAATGATTCTTAACGTCATCCAAGATTCGTTGTCGGAACTGATCACCTTGGATCGAGATTATGGATCGCAATAAACAACAGCCGGAGCTTGGGTTCCGGCATTGACTATCCCTTGTAAACATATTGCAAGGGTTTTTTTCATTCACCCGCTGCACGCATTTATTTTTTTCAGATTTTTAAAAGGAAATTGACAATGAAAGTCGAATTGTAAGAATGGAGAACACGACAAGCAAGGATGATGACAGATGCTGAATTTTTTGGAACGAATGAAAATGAAATCGATGCTGAAAGAATGCGATTATGAATTGGCGCAACGAATTATTCATGAGAAATTTGATATGAAAAGCGCTCCATATGATATTGCAGACCGCGTAGAGGACTTCCTGCTGAATCCTTGTTATAAAACAGCGAAAAAGCTGGTCGATTTGGATCCAATTTTTGCATTTTATTTCAAAGAATGCAGCGGAGACGGTTTGTATATTCGGAAATACAAGCAGCAGCAAGAACAGGAGAGGAAATCAGCTCAAGCGGAGACGGCTGCTGCGGTTGAAACGGAGGATGCTTTTGACGAGCGCCGCGCCATGTTGAATCATTCGGTTTCGCAAGCGGACAAACAACCTTCTTTGCAGCAGACAACTGCAAGCAAGACAGCGGTGAACGGACCTGCAGCGGAGATGGAGTCAGAGCATCAGACGTCAGCCTGGGTTCGCGCTTCAAGCATGGATGCAGTCCAGACAAGCACATCCGTGAAGACGACGGCATCGCCTTCAAAACCGGTAGTTGCTTCCATATCTGAAAAAGAAGAAGTACATAGGGACGAACGAGTGGAACCGGACGCTTCGAAGGGAGAACAAGGGGGATTTCTCAGCCGCGCCAGAACAAAAGCGAAAAAATTCGCAGCGGAGAAGTTGGACGTTGACCGAAGCAAAGCTTCGCAGCCGCAAAAGCCGGAACCTGAATCGCACAGCCAGCCCGCGCCAATTTCTTTCGATAATGTCATTTCCACGCTCCGCAAAGATATGGAACAGCTGGAACAAGAAATCGAACGAACGAAGATCGAAATGGAAAATGATTTTGCTAAAAGAGAAGAAGGCGAGAAATGGGTTCAAACGTGCGAGCGCGCGCTGCTGGAATTTCGTGAAGCTGTGCGCATTTTAGAGTCCGCAGGAAAATAAGACGCGGATGATGTTGAACAGATGAAAACAGGGAGGAATATCTATCATGCCGTATTATGCAGCTATTTTAGAAATGAATGATCCAGACCGAAATCAATTGTTAAGGCCTCAGCATTTGGCTTATTTGAAACAATGCTATGATGAAGGGAAATTGTTTGCATGCGGCCCGTTTCCGGACGGCAGCGGCGGAATGGTCATCTACCAAGCAGATTCTTACGAGGAAGCTGAAAAGATTGCAAGCAACGACCCTTACGTAAAGGAAAAAGTGCGCAAATTAGTGCTCAAAGAATGGAAGATGACGCAATCGTTGTAATTAAAGAATAGTTGCTGATTGCTTCGCATAAAGAAAACATAGAAAAAAGATGATGGAGCCATGACGCATCGATGCAAGCGGGCGTGATGACAGCAGTAAGTTTGGCAGAAAGAAGTGAAAGATTCCATGATGGGTAAAACCCATTTAGTCGTCAGCACAGGCGTGACATTGTCTGTATTGGGCATGATGGGCCATGAGATTACGCTGCCCGTTATGGCAGTTGCAGCAGCAAGCGCCTTGCTTCCTGATATTGATGAACCGAATGCTGCGCTCGTATCGCGAACATTGCCGACTCCAGTTGTGATGACGTTTAAGCTGATGCTGATTTTGCTTGCAATTTTTATTTATTTTAAAGGTTCCGCGCATGCACCGTGGCACATCGCCGTGGCGGTACTGATTGCGGCAGCCGCATTGCTGCCTGGCCGAACTATCCGCAAGATCATTATGCTTTTGATCGGGGCCGTCTGTTTGGCCATCGGTGCGCCGTGGCAGCCGTGGTCATATATCATTGGCTGTTTGCTGGTGTTAAGCGCACTTGCAACGCATCGAGGCTTAACTCATTCGCTGTATGCTCCGATTGCGTGGGCGGCTCTTCTTTATTGGTCCACCTCTTCCATTCACCCTTCCCTTTGGCTCGCTGGCGGCATCTCTTATTTCATCCATCTCATTCCATGCGATGTCGTCACCGTGCAAGGGATCAGGCCACTGCCCCCATTGAAATGGAAATGGCGGTTAAAATGGATGAGCACAGGGAGCTGGAGCGGTTCAATTGTGGAAAATGCAACGATATTATTAACGATTGTATTCGTTTGGTATGTTTTTTTCCGCAGCGATTCGAGTGCTGTGATGTCATTCAATTAGGCGTGCAGGAGATGCCGCCGGCAAAAAGGAGGGACATAATAAATCAAATGGATTAATCAGTCAGCATGAAACGCAGGTTCAATGCATGGCCGCAACATGACTTTCATCATGATGTATCATTCGGAGATCGACAGCCTGATCCGCAGGGGTCAGGGGATGAAATGAAAGGAGAGTCGGGCAATCATGCGGCAGGCTCATAAAATATCAATTGTATTTGTCATCGCTGCAATTTTTGTTGTATTATCTGGCGTACTGGCTTTTTTCATTCTTGAACAAGATCCGTCCCCGCTTCCGGCAGCTGGATGGGAGAATAATGCGGATGATTTCACAAATCCTTTGAATCCATCGCCTGCAGAAGATCCATTGCCTGACGAAACAGAACCCGCAGATTCGAAGGATGATGAAAGCGCCGTTCCTTCTCCGAAGCCGTTTTTAGTGGATGCAAGCTTAGGGGAAGAAATGTTTGAAGTAATGGAAAGCGAATCGCTTGAAATCGCGCCGGGATTAGTTCATCAACATTTTAAGCTGAAAGGCGTCGGCCGGCTGGAAAATTTGCTGCAAGCGCTGGATATATTAGCAGTTGATTTATCTCGGCCCGAATTTTCGGTCGAAATCGTTTCTCCCGGTGAGCACGTGCTTGGAAAACGCACGGTGCCTAATATTGCACTTGAAGCAAACGATGAAAAGCGCCGCGCCGTCGCTGCATTTAATTTAGATTTTTTTGACATGAGCAACGGCATGCCGAGAGGTTTGCAGATTACTGACGGTGAGATCATAACAGGGATCAAGCATCTGCTTTCTTTGCTGGCCGTTAAGCCGGATGGGACGATCATGCTCGGTCAAGGCACGGTCATGGAAGCGGTGCTTGAAACGGATTCCGGCGACAAATTGGAGATTCACGGGATCAACAAAATGAGAAATGATTCATTTACGAATCATGCGTTCATCATGACAGATCGATTCCATGCATCGACGCTTTCAAGCGGCGACGGGATCGAAGCGGTGATAGCCCCGGATCAGGAAGGGATCGTTTTGCGGGCTGGGGAAGAGATTTCAGGGAAAATAGAAGCGATATACGAAACTGCGAATAATGAAATCCCGCCTGGAAAATTCATTTTGACCGCTTCCGGATCGAGGGCAGACTGGATAAAACAGCATTTGCGCACAGGGGATGACGTGAAGCTGAAAGTGACGTTTCAGAACGAAAACCTCCATGAAGCGCCGTTTGTTTATGCAGGCGGCAGCCATTCATTGGCTAAAGCGCTTATTGTAGATGAAGAGATTCCTGTCTGGATCAAAAATGTCAGAACGTCAGCCAATACGGATCGTCATCCGCGCACGATTGCAGCATCCAGAGGCAACTACTTCTATGTCATGACGTTCGACGGCAGGCGAAAAGGTCACGCAGACGGCATATCGCTGCAGGAAGCTGCAGAATATTTGATGCTGCTTGGCATGGAACAAGCGATCAATGCCGATGGCGGAGGATCAACGACTTTCGCGGCAGTCAAACCGGGAGAACAATCTTTTTCGATCCTGAACCGCCCTTCTGATGGGACCTTAAGAGAAGTGGCCAATGCGCTGGTCATCATGAGCGCGAATGAGTGAACAGGCGAGATTGTCAATAAAATGTAATTAGGAAATGATGCGCCGCTGTGATATAATCATCAAAAATAAGTGCATGAAGCAATGATAACATACTGTAAGAATGGGAGAAGGATGATCATGAAAAAAATCCCTGTCCGCAGTTTAGTTGAACGATTTAACTTGGAAGTACTGGCGGGAGAATCTCATTTAGACCGCGAAATTACCAAATCTCAAGTTCATCGGCCAGGACTTGAGTTTGTAGGATATTTTGATTTTTTCCCGCAGCAGCGGGTTCAAATTCTAGGCCAAAAAGAGATCAACTACTTGCACACATTAAGCGAAGAAGAACGAAACAAGCACATCGGCAACATCGTGAAATATCACCCGCCGTGTTTCGTCGTTACGAAAAATCAAACCGGATTGAAATATTTATTAAAGTACTGCGAACAAGAAAATATTCCATTGCTGCGCACGCCTTATGATACGACCAAGTTCATCGGTCTGTTGGATGCATTTTTGACCAAGGCATTGGCGCCGGAAATTCATATCCACGGCGTTTGCGTCAACGTTTCCGGCATAGGCATTTTGCTGCGAGGCAAATCCGGCGTAGGCAAAAGCGAAACGGCTCATTCTTTAATTCGCAGGGGACACCGCCTCGTTGCCGATGATGTCGTTGTATTGAAAAAGCTCAGTCCTGAAACTGTGCTTGGCACTCATGACGGCAAAACAAGAGAATTTTTGGCTTTGCGCAGCGTCGGGCTGATCAATGTCACGCGTTTGTACGGCAGAAGCGCTTTTCAAGATGAAACGAGAATCGTGCTGGATATTGAGCTGACGAAATGGGAAGACAAAGCTCTTTATAATGAACTGGAACTTGAACAAAAATATACGGAATACATGGATGTGAAGATCCCCCATATCCAAATTCAGCTCCAGCCGGGCCGGGATGTGGCAGGCTTGGTGGAGGCAGCAGCGAATAACTGGTATTTGCGTCAGCAAGGTTACAGCGCAGCGGAAGAATTTATGAAGCGCGTAGAAAGCGAAATTGAACAGAACAATCGGCTGTAAAACTTCAGCAGTCACTGCAGATTAGAAAGACAAAAGAGGAGAGGCAAGATGTTGCACAACGATACGACTGACGACACGGTTTACAAAGCAGACGGCCGCGTGCTGATCATGACGGCTGTACCCGCGGAAAGAGATGCCATTAAACAAACATTAAAAAACGATTCTCGATTTGATATTCGAGCTTCCGGAGCAGGTCCGGTCGCTGCTGCAGTTCACACAATGAAAGCGCTTGCGGAGGGCTCGCATCGAGTCGTGATCAGCGCAGGAATCGGAGGAGGGTTTCCAGCGGCCGCTGACATTGGTTCGATTGTTCTCTCTACGGAAATCATCGCAGCCGATTTAGGGGCGGAGACGCCGGACGGATTTCTGTCTATCGATGAATTAGGCTTCGGATCTTCTAAAATCTCTGTCGATCCGCTTCTCGTGCGCGTGATTGAGCAGCAGTTGAAGAAAAAAGGCCTGGACGTTCAAACAGGCCCTATTTTAACAGTATCATCTGCAACGGGGACAGAGGAGACAGGCAAAAAACGGGCAGCGCTGATTCCGGGCGCAGCAGCCGAAGCGATGGAAGGATTCGGCGTCGCTGCCGCAGCGCTGCAATTTGGCTTGCCGGTTGTTGAAATGCGAGCCGTTTCAAACAGAGTCGGTTTAAGGGATCGGAATGCTTGGAAGATCGATGAGGCGCTGCGTGCACTGGCTGAAGCGAGCGCGGTTTTACCGGAGGTGTTGTTATGAATATTGCCTTTTCACCTTGTCCGAATGATACGTTTGTATTTCACGCTTGGGTGCACGGCCTCGTTCCCGGAGCGCCAAAGCTTGACGTCATGTACGCGGACATCGATGTGACGAATCAATTAGCGTTGTCAGGTTCCGGTCCCGAAGTGATGAAAATTTCGTATGCGGCGCTTCCATGGGTGTTGGATAAGTACGCATTGCTGCCCTGCGGCGGGGCATTGGGACGAGGCTGCGGTCCGTTAGTATTGACAGGCTCGCGCTTGAATTATGCTGAAGATCCAGCAGCGTTGTCCGGCAAGACAGCAGCCGTTCCAAGCGAGCGTTCGACCGCATATTTGCTGTTTCGGCTGTGGGCTTCGCGGCATGTTCCAGGCGGATTAGGCGAGGTGATCGTCATGCCGTTTCATGAAATTATGCCTGCTGTTCGAGATGGGAAGGTCGATGCGGGTCTCGTCATCCATGAGGCGAGATTTACTTATCAGAATTACGGACTAACGATGATGCAAGACTTAGGTCAGTGGTGGGAGCAAGACACAGGCTTGCCGATTCCGCTCGGCGCTATTATCGCCCGCAGAGGATTGGACTTGCCGGCGATCTCTTCCTGGATCAGAGCTTCGGTGCAATATGGCTGGGACAATCCAAATGCTTCTAAACAATATGGTTCTACGAAAAACTGGTTGTCCAGCCTACCATCCTCGCATGATGCTGAAGATTAT